>CAIWGR010000209.1 GCA_903912275.1 uncultured delta proteobacterium | reverse complement strand
GGCCGAGTTCTCGATGGAGTTCGCGAAGTACCAGGCGGTCCCCCGCGTGGTGCAAGAAGAGCTCATCAAGAAGTACGCCGACCGCCGCGCCCGCGACTAGGTCGCCGCGCTTCTGCAGGAACAACCCCCGTTGGCGCAGGCTGGCGGGGGTTGTCCCGTTTTGGGGCAGGTTCCTGCGCCCGCGGACTGCAACACAATTGCATCGAAGCCCGCGCCATTGCTTGCGTTGCGACAACTTCCTAGCGCCTGCATGGGCCAAAATCGGGCCCGAGCGCTGGCGGCCTCCGCGGAGGAGCCGGGCGAGGTCATCGCGCCTGCGAGCGCGGCGCTGGGAGCAACGCTGCCGTTGTAGTGGGTAGGTTGTCGCGCCCGCCCATTCCCTTCGCGCCGGTCAGGTCTTAGCCGCCGCCGGTATGCCCGAAGGACACACCATTCACCGCGCGGCGCGCGACCACGAGCATGACCTGCGCGGCCAGTCAGTGCGCATCTCGTCGCCCCAGGGCCGGTTCGATGCCGAGGCTGTTGCGGGGCCAGAGGGAGAGGCGCGGCTGCTGCGCGTGGAGGCCTGCGGCAAACACCTCTTCTACTTCTTCGAGGGGGAGCAGATTGTGCATGTTCACCTCGGCCTCTTTGGGAAGTTCAAGCGGCGACGCGCGCCGGCGCCCGAGCCACGGCCCACCACACGCATGCGGCTCGAAGGCGCGAAGTGGACGATTGATCTCGTAGGCCCCACGGCCTGTGAGCTGCTCACGGACGAGGAGATGGGCGAGCTCATGGCGCGGCTTGGGCCCGACCCGCTCCGCGACGACGCAGACCCAGCGGCCTTCTACCGCTATGTGGCGCGCAGCAGGGCGCCCATCGGTGCCATCCTGATGGATCAGAGCCGCATCGCCGGCGTGGGCAACGTGTACCGCGCCGAGGTGCTGCACCTGGAGGGCATCCATCCCGACACGCCGGGGTCGAAGGTTCCGGCGGATAAGCTGCAGACGCTATGGCTGCTTATCGTGGGGCTGCTCCGACGCGGTGTGGAGGAGAAGCGGATTGTGACCACGCGGGGGCTCACGCTCGAGAAGCCGCGGGAGCGGGTGTCGCGCTCCGAGAGCACCTATGTCTATGGGCGGAAGGAGTGCCGGAGCTGTGGCGGCGAGGTCATCCGGTACATGCTCCGCGCCCGGTCGGTCTATGTCTGCGAGGCCTGCCAGCCGAGGGTGGAGGGAGAGGCTGATGCATAACGCTCCCCGCTTGTGCATTCGCGGCGCAGGAGTAGAGCGCGGCGCATGACAACTCCAGACCCTCGCGCTGCCGACCGAACCGAACCCGAAGCCGCCGCAGGGCCCCGCCAGATCATCGGCTGGCTCGGGCCGCTGCTCGCGGCCCACAAGGGGCGGACCGCTGTTGCGCTGCTCCTGCTGCTCACCAGCAAGGCGGCTACGGTGGCCACGCAGCTGGTGCTCAAGCGGGTGGTCGATGCCCTCACCCCGCTGCAGGGTGGCGCGACGCCGGCCGCGGTGGAGACAGCCGTGACCACGGCCCTCATGGCGCTGCTGGTCTGGGGCGGCCTGCGGGCCATCTCCGGCGTGGCGCGCGAGACGCAGAACGCCGTCTACTCCAAGGTGGAGAATGCGGTGGTGCGGCAGATCTCGGTGCAGGTGCTGGAGCATCTGCATGCGCTGTCGCTCCGCTTCCACCTCGAGCGGCAGACCGGCGCCGTCACCCGCGACGTCTCACGCGGCACCATGGGCGTGAGCAGCCTGCTCCGCTTCATGCTCTTCAACATCCTGCCCACGCTGCTCGAGCTGGCGATGGTCGTTGGCATCCTCTTCACCCAGTATGCCGGCACCTTTGCCGCGGTCGTGCTGCTCACCTTTGCCGCCTATGTGGCCTACACGCTCCGGGTGACGCAGTGGCGCATCCCCATCCGAGCGGTCATGAACGCCGCCGACTCCGAGTCGCAGCAGCGGGCCGTCGACGGCCTCATGAACTACGAGACGGTGAAGTACTTCACCAACGAGCCGCATGAGATCGGCCGCTACGAGAAGGCGATGCGGGGCTGGGAGGCGGCCTCCGTCAAGTCGGAGCAGTCGCTGGCGGTGCTCAACGCCGGCCAGGGGCTCATCATCACCGCCGGCGTCACCGGGCTCATGCTCCTGGCCGCCAAGGGCGTTGGCGCAGAGACGATGACTGTCGGCGACCTCGTCGCCCTCAACGCCTTCCTCATCCAGCTCTTTGTGCCGCTCGGCTTCCTCGGCACCATCTACTCCATGCTCAAGAGCGCCACGGTCGACCTAGAGCGGCTCTTCAAGCTGCTCGGCCGCACGCCGGAGATCCTCGATGCGCCGGCCGCGACCGAGCTGGTGCTCAAGGGTGGCGCGGTGCGCTTTGAGGGCGTCGACTTTGCCTACGACAGCAACCGGCCGATTCTGCACGGCGTGAGCTTCTCCATCCCCGCCGG
Source organism: uncultured delta proteobacterium (assembly GCA_903912275.1). Lineage (GTDB taxonomy): Bacteria > Myxococcota_A > Bradymonadia > REDH01 > REDH01 > CAIWGR01. The sequence goes on along the minus strand of CAIWGR010000209.1, from coordinate 5,857 downwards.
CCACCGGGTGGCGGTGGTGGGTCCGAGCGGCGCCGGCAAGTCGACCATCGCCCGTCTGCTCTTCCGCTCCTACGAGACGCAGCAGGGGAGCATCTGCATCGATGGCCAGGAGACGCGGAGCGTGACGCAGCGGTCGCTTCGCGGCGCCATCGGCATTGTGCCGCAAGACACCGTGCTCTTCCACGACACCCTCCGCGCCAACATCGCCTACGGCCGGCTCGGCGCCTCGGAGCAGGAGGTGCTCGACGCGGTGAAGGCGGCGCAGCTCGACGCCTTTGTGGCCTCGTTGCCGCTGGGCCTGGAGACGATGGTGGGTGAGCGGGGGCTCAAGCTCTCGGGCGGCGAGAAGCAGCGGGTGGCGATTGCCCGGGCGCTGCTCAAGAACCCGCCGATTCTGGTCTTCGATGAGGCGACCTCGTCGCTCGATCTCAACACCGAGAAGCAGCTCCTGGAGACGCTCCGGTCGGCCTCGAACGGTCGCACCACGCTGGTCATCGCCCACCGGCTCTCGACCGTCGCGCATGCCGACGAGATCCTCGTGCTGCGCGAAGGGCGCATCGCCGAGCGTGGCACCCATGCGGAGCTGCTGGCGAAGGATGGGCTCTACGCGGAGCTCTGGCGCATTCAGGAGCAGAACCCCGACGCGACCTAGCCGCCGGCCTGCTTGCGGAGCATGATGGCTTCGAGCAGGGCGGCGACCAGCTGCAGGTGGTTGTCGAGCTTCACGAAGTGGCCGAGCAGCAGGATGGAGAAGCGGTGGGAGCCGATATGGAGGGGCAGGGTGGCCTTGCGGTCGAACTTCTTCAGCTGGTCGCGGTTGATGTGCTCGTTGCGGAGCTCGCTGAGCGGGATGCGCCAGGCGCGTGAGCCGGAGACGAGGACGAGGTCGGTGGCGGTGCGGGCCACGAAGACCTTGTTGGGGAAGGTGGCCCAGTGGATGGCGACCCAGAGCGACCAGCCGCAGAAGGCGAGGATGAGGCCGATGAGGCCCTGGTTGAAGGGGCCGGTGAAGCCATGGTGGAGCGCCCACCAGAAGGCGGTGAAGAGCAGCAGGCCGGCGCCGAAGAGGAAGGGCGAAACGCTCTTCCAGTAGAGGCGGTAGCGGTGGACCGTGACGCCGGGCTGGGCGGCCCAGGCGGCGAGCTCGGGCGGCATGAGGAGCTGGACGGGGTCGGTCGCTGCGGCCGGCGCTGGGGGCTTCATGCAGACTCGGGCGTGAGGTGACCGCGGGTCATGCGCCACAGCCGGAAGGGTGTGTCGATGCGGATGAAGGAGCGGTCTGTGGTGGTGATGAAGACCTGGCCCTGGAAGTGGCTCAGGAAGGCGAAGAGGCGGGCGTTGCGCTGCGGGTCGAGCTCGCTGGAGACGTCGTCGAGGGCGAGGATGGGGGCAAAGCCGAGCTGCTCTTCGAGCAGGCGGATCTCGGAGATTTTGAAGGCGAGGACGGCGGCCCGCTGCTGGCCCTGCGAGGCGTAGGTGCGGGCGTCGCGGCCGTCGAGCGAGATGCGGAGGTCGTCGCGGTGGGGGCCGACGGTGGTGTGGCCGCGGGCCATGTCGTGGCTCCAGCAGTTGTCGAGGCGGGCTGCGAAGCGGGCCTCGAGGGTCTCACGGGTGGGGCGCTCGTCGGGCTCGAGCAGCTCTCCCTCCCAGGCTGCGGTGAGGGGCAGGTCGCGGTCGAAGATCTCGCCGAAGGTGGCCAGCAGCCGCGGCGCGAGACGGTCTGCATAGGCGATGCGGCGGAGCATGACGGTGGCGCCATGCCGGACCAGCTCCGACTCGAAGGCGCGGGCGAGCGAGCGGCTCGGCTGCTCCTGGCGGAGGATGGCGTTGCGCTGGCGGAGGGCCTCTTCGAAGTCGGCCATCTCGTCGGCGTAGGCATGCTGCGAGGCGAAGATCATGCGGTCGAAGAAGAGCCTGCGTTCGCCCGGCGTACCGCGCACGATGCCCACATCTTCGGGCACAAAGGTGACAAGGTTGAGCAGGCCGTAGAGTTCGGCGAGCTGCCGCACCGGCTTGTTGTGGAGCAGGATGCGGCGGGAGCGGGGGTTGACCTCGATCTTGAGGTCGCGCTCCATGCCGTCGCGGAGCAGGAGGCAGGAGAGCCGTGCCTGCTCGTGGCCGTCCTGGATCATCTCGGCGTTTTTGGCACCGCGAAAGGACTTGAGGCTGGCGAGCATGCCCACAGCTTCGAGCAGGCTGGTTTTGCCCTGGCCGTTCTCGCCCTCGATGAGGTTGAAGCCCTGCGAGGGTTCGAACTCGACCTGCTCAAGGTTCCGGAAGGCGCGTATGGCGACGCGCTGGACGAACACCTGCGATCAGAGGCGCATCGGCATGACGATGAAGAGCGAATCGTCGCCATCTTCGCCTTCGGTCTCGCGGATGATGGTGGGCGAGAGAGCGTCGATCATCTCGACGAAGAGCTTGTCGCCGGGGAGGACGGGGAGGAGCTCGGTGAAGTAGGAGGGGTTGTAGCCGGCCTTGACCGACTTGCCCGAGTAGACGGCGTCGACGGTGGCCGAGAACTCACAGTCTTTGGTGTTGCTCGAGATGATGAGCGCGTTGTTCTGGGGGTCGAGCTCGAGGCGGACCATCTTCTTCTCGTTGCCGCTGCCGACCTTCATGTTGGCGATGCGGGCATACTGGAGGAGCTCGGTGCGGCTGACCTCGGCGCGCCGCTCGGGCTTCTCGGCGGGGATGACCCGGTTGAAGTCGGGGAAGGAGGCGTCGATGAGGCGGATGCTGAGCTGCGTCGCGCCGTAGCCGAAGATGACGTTGGAGCCGGAGACCTCGATGCTGAGCTCGGGCTCGGTGGAGTCGATGGTGCGGCGGAGCTCGGCGAGGCCGCGCTTGGGGATGATGACGCCGGTCGCGAGCGCGCCGGGGTCGCCTTCGAAGTTGGCGATCTTGGTGGAGACGTGGCTGAGGCGGTGGCCGTCGGTGGCGACCATGGTGAAGGTGCCGTCGCCGCTGAGCTTGGTGAGGGCGCCCGTGAGGTTGGGGCGGCCGTCATCGGTCGAGACGCTGATGATGGCGCGGTCCATGACCCGGGTGAACTGGGCGGTCGGGATGACGATGCTCGGCTTCTCGGGCATGCGGACGAGCGCGGGATACTCGAGCGGGTCGGCGCTGGCGAAGCGGGCCTTGATGGCGCCGGCGTCGAGGTTGACCCAGCCGCCATCGCTCGACTTGGAGATGCGGACGGTGGGCGCCGAGGCGCTCTTGACCATGTCGAAGAAGTCGCTGGCGCGGACGGCGATGCGGCCCGGGGTGACGACGTTGGCAGTGGCCGACGAGATGAGGGTGAGCTCGTTGTCGGTCGCTGCGAAGGTGACGGTGCCGTCCTCGAGCGCCTCGATGAGGGTGTGCTGGAGGATGGGCAGCGTGCTCTTGCCGCTCGCGACAGCCTTCACCTTGAAGAGTTCACGAAGCAGCGCGGGTGTGTCGAGGACGAATTCCATGGGTCACTCAGGGTGAAGGTTACGGGCTGTTAGGTAGTCCAAGCGGGTCGGAAATGTCGAGCGCAACGCGCCAGTCTGGAGGTCGCTCGCGCGCTTGCTGTTTTGAAGGCAAAAAACAATTTGAAGAGATCAGTTCCCCGTCCCCGTCATAGGGGAGGGCTGGGGCTGTGGAAGGATGGTCACAAGGCCGCTTTCTGCAACGCGATGAGGCGGCTCGGGGCGGGTGGAGAACTGCTGGAAGTCCACAGGGAGGAATGGTGGGGGCAGGGGGGAGTTTCCGGGCCGCCAAAAGTTGCCCCGCGGTTTCCCCTGCCGGCTCCCCAGAGATCTCCACCGGTTTTCCACAGGGGCTGTGGGCCGGCTTCGATCTTCGGCGCCTACTCGGCGTCGCCCGGTTCGGCGTAGAGCTGGGAGCCCTGGGCCCGGAACTCGGCCGACTTTGCCTGCATGGCGGCGTTGACCTCGGCCTCGGCCTCGTTGGCGGCGGCCAGGTCGCGGACCTGCTGGGTGATCTCCATGGAGCAGAACTTGGGGCCGCACATGGAGCAGAAGTGGGCGGTCTTGGCGCCCTCTGCCGGCAGGGTCTCGTCGTGGAAGGCGCGGGCGGTGTCGGGGTCGAGCGACAGGTTGAACTGGTCCTGCCAGCGGAACTCGAAGCGGGCCTTGGAGAGGGCGTCGTCGCGGTGGCGCGCACCGGGGTGGCCCTTGGCGAGGTCGGCGGCGTGGGCGGCGATTTTGTAGGTGATGACACCGGTCTTCACATCTTCGCGGTTGGGCAGGCCGAGGTGCTCTTTGGGGGTCACGTAGCAGAGCATGGCGGTGCCGAACCAACCGATCATGGCGGCGCCGATGCCCGAGGTGATGTGGTCGTAGCCGGGCGCGATGTCGGTGGTGAGGGGCCCCAGGGTGTAGAAGGGGGCCTCGCCGCAGACTTCGAGCTGCTTGGTCATGTTCTCCTGGATGAGGTGCATGGGCACATGGCCGGGCCCCTCGATCATGGTCTGCACGTCGTGCTTCCAGGCGATCTTGGTGAGCTCGCCGAGCGTCTCGAGCTCGCCGAACTGGGCCTCGTCGTTGGCGTCGGCGAGGGAGCCGGGGCGGAGGCCGTCGCCGAGCGAGAAGGCCACGTCGTAGGCCTTCATGATCTCACAGATCTCTTCGAAGTGGGTGTAGAGGAAGTTCTCTTTGTGGTGGGCGAGGCACCAGCGGGCGAGGATGGAGCCGCCGCGCGAGACGATGCCGGTCACCCGCTTGGCGGTGAGCGGGATGTACTTGAGGCGGACGCCCGCATGGATGGTGAAGTAGTCCACGCCCTGCTCGGCCTGCTCGATGAGCGTGTCGCGGTAGAGCTCCCAGGTGAGGTCTTCGGCCACGCCGCCGACCTTCTCGAGGGCCTGGTAGATGGGCACGGTGCCGATCGGGACGGGCGAGTTGCGGAGGATCCACTCACGGGTGGTGTGGATTTCGCGGCCGGTGGAGAGGTCCATGACGGTGTCGGCGCCCCAGCGGATGGACCAGACCATCTTCTCCACCTCTTCTTCGATGGAGGAGGAGACGGCGGAGTTGCCGATGTTGGCGTTGATCTTCACCAGGAAGTTGCGGCCGATAATCATCGGCTCGCTCTCGGGGTGGTTGATGTTGTTGGGGATGATGGCGCGGCCGCGTGCAACCTCGCTTCGCACGAACTCGGCGGTGATCTCCTTGGGGATGGAGGCGCCGAGCGGGTTGCCGGCGAGGCGGGCTTCGCGGCCGTTGTCGAGGGGCAGGCCGGCATCGCGGATGGACTGGAGCTTGAGGTTCTCGCGGAGGGCGACGAACTCCATCTCGGGGGTGATGATGCCCTGCTTGGCGTAGTACATCTGCGAGACGTTCTTGCCGGGGAGCGCGCGGCGGATCTCGCGGCGGGTGGCCTCGGGCATGGGGGCCGGCGCGCGGGTGGAGTCGCCGTGGTAGCCGTTGTCTTCGGGCTTCACGAGGCGTGCGTCGACGAGCTCGGTGTCGCCGCGTGCGGCGATCCAGTCGGCGCGGAGCTGTGCGAGGCCGGTGTGGACATCGATGGTGACGGCGGGGTCGGTGTAGGGGCCCGAGGTGTCGTAGAGCATGACCGGCGGCGGTGCCGCTTCGACGGCGCCCGTGCGGCTCGGCTTGGGGCTCAGCGTGACCTCGCGGAAGGGGACCTGAACGCCCTGCTTGCCGAGCAGGTAGACCTTGCGGGAGCCGGTGAGGGGCGAGGTGGAGATCTGGGAGGCGGGCCCGGGGATGCGGGTGGTCTGTTCTGCGCGTGACATGCGGTCTTCCTTTCCTACGCCGGCATGATCCGGATCAGGTTTGCGGGTTCAGGCGAATTCCTGTCTCAGCGGCTAGGCCGCGCCCCGAGGTGGGCGTCTCATACGAAGGCG
>CAIWGR010000208.1 GCA_903912275.1 uncultured delta proteobacterium | reverse complement strand
AGCTCCGCCGCCTGCACAAGGCCTTCCTGCGCTGGCACGACCCGGACAACTGGCCGGTGCTCCGCGAGGCGCTCGTCCGCATGGGCCGCAGCGACCTCATCGGCTCCGGCGAAGGGCAGCTCGTGCCGCTCCACGACAATGCGCCGTCCACGGCCGCGCCGTCGCCCCGCGGCAAGAAGTTCCGTACCCAGCATACGGGCGTGCAGAACGCGGCACAGCCGCGCAAGAGCGGCCCGCGCAAGTAACCGATTGAGGAGCGACATGGAGAACCAGGAAGCCAAGCCCCCCTTCGCCTCGTTCGAAGAGTTCTACCCCTTCTACCTCGGCGAACATGCCAACGTGGTGAACCGGCGGCTCCACTTCATCGGCACCACGCTGGTCATCTTCCTCGCCATTTCGGCCTTCTTCGTCGGGCCGAAGTTCCTCTGGGCGCTCCCCGTTGCCGGCTACGGCTTTGCCTGGGTGGGCCACTTCATCATCGAGAAGAACCGGCCGGCCACCTTCAAGCATCCGCTCTGGTCGCTCATGGGCGACTTCCGCATGTATGCCGACATCGTCCGCGGCAAGGTCAGCATTCGGTGAGGGCGTGACGCAACTCCCTCATGCGCTGGCGGAGCGTTGGCGCAGGCTTCGCGCAACGCCTGGCGCGGTGCGATCGCTGCTGACGGGCTGGCTCTGCCTCATGGCCGGGCTTGTTATCGCCAACCGGGCCGGGACCTACGCCACCGCGATGGCCGGCCCGCCCGTCGGCGACCTCATCCTCGACCACATCCCGACGCTCGACCTCACGACGCTCCATGTCACCGTCGCCATCGGCTACTGGCTCGGTGTGGTTGCCTGGATCCTCGCTCACCCGCAGGCGCAGGCCTTCGCCACGCGGGCCTTCGCGATGCTGCTGGTCGTGCGGAGCATCTTCATCTGCATCACCCACCTCGGCCCGCCGCCCAACCTGCTGAAGGTGGAGGGCCCCTTTGCGCCGCTCATCCTCTTCACCGGAGACCTCTTCTTCTCGGGCCATGTTGGCGCGCCGTTTTTGCTTGCGCTCATCTTCTGGCATCGCCGCACGGTACGATACGCAGGTGTTGCGGGCGCGGTCTTCTTTGCGCCCGTCGTGCTGCTGGCCCATGTGCACTACAGTCTGGACGTGCTGGGCGCCCTGCCGATGGTCTGGGCCATCTTCGAGGCCAGCTGCAGGCTCTTTCCGCGCGATCGCGCCCAGCTGCTCGCAGCGGACAGTTAGGCGTCGGCCGTAAACTTCTTGAGCCACCCTTCGCTGCGCAGCCAGAGCTCCGCCGCGAGTGCGTTCTCCTGAGCCGCGCGTGAAGGGCGCTTCTCCCGGCAGCAGTCCCAGTAGCGGCCCGACTTGCCGACCAGCTCGGGCGAGGTGGCGCAGTAGAGCGAGGTGCGGGCCCCCTCGCGGTTGGAGATCATGAAGAGCTTGGCGAGGCCGCGGAAGCCCCAGGGGATGGAGCGCCAGATGTCGGAGGCGACAACGCCCGGGTGGAGCGACGAGACCACAATGCCGCGCGCCTCGACCCGCCTGGCCAGCTCGGCGGCGAAGAGGACGTTGGCCAGTTTGGAGACGCCATACTCCTCGAGGCCGGTGACCGAGGCCGTGCTCTCAAAGACCTTCGCGAAGTCGATGCCGCCGGCCCGGTAGTGGGCACGGCTGGCAAGGATGACGATGCGTCCGCCGTCGGCGACCCGGTCGATCAGCCCCATCGTGAAGGCGAAGGTGCCCATATGGTTGGTGCCGAAGGCCAGTTCGAAGCCGTCGGCGGTGGCGCCGCGCGTGCCTGCGAGGCCGGCGTTGTTGATGAGGATGTCGATGATCGGACCAGCCGCGAGCGCCGCCGCAGAGGCACGCGTGGCCCGCAGCGAGCCGAGGTCGAGCTCGTGGAAGCGGAGGTCGGCCGACGGCACCTCCTCGCGAATCTCCGCCATGGCGGCCTCGGCCTTGTCGCGTGAGCGGCAGGCCAAGACGACCGTTGCGCCGGCGCGTGCGAGTTCGAGGGCGGTGACCTTACCGATGCCCGTGTTGGCGCCGGTCACGACAGCCCGCTTGCCAGCAAGCGAGAGCGAGGGAGGGAGGAGCGGTTCAGCGGTTGCCATGGTTCGTGTCCGGAGCGGAAGATGATGAGACGCGAGTCGACCTTTCGAGGAGCTGCGGCCCGTCGCGGTCAGGCGATGGAGCAGGCCATATCGAAGTCGAGGCGGGGGCCGCGCGGCCGAAGCGACTCGGCGGCGCCGTAGCCGAGGTTGATGCACATGATGGTCTTGGCGCTGCCGTCTGCGAAGAAGGCGGCATCCACTTTGGTGGTGTCGAGCCCTGTCATGGGGCCAACATCGAGGCCGAGCCCGCGGGCGACAATCATGAGGTAGCCGGCCTGGAGCGAGGCGTTGACGATGCCGATGTGCTCGCGCGCCGGCGCTGGCAAGCCGCCGATGTAGTCGGCCGCGACCGGCCAATGGGGCAGCAGCGTGGTGAGGTGGGTATGGAAGGCGGTGTCGAAGGCGACGATGGCGGTCACCGGCGCCTGGCGGGTCTGGTCTACATTGCTCGGCTGAAGTGCCGGCACGAGCCGCTCCTTGGCCTCGGGCGAGGT
>CAIWGR010000207.1 GCA_903912275.1 uncultured delta proteobacterium | reverse complement strand
GCTCTGCGTCGAAGTGCCAGTTGTCGCGGAGGAGCTCATCGTCGGTCAGTTGCCACGGCTCCCGGAAGCCGGCGCGGGAGCTTCGGGTCGGGAGTGGGTCGCTGATGGCCGCGGCGCCGGAGCCCTCGCCGGAGCCCTCGCCGGAGCCCTCGCCGGAGCCCTCGCCGGAGCCCTCGCCAGCGTGCGCCAAACGGGCCGCGAGCAGGAGGCTGGCAGTCAGCGCAGCGCTACAGGCGGAGCGAAACCTCAAGGGAGCGCCTCGAACCGTCCGTTCTTCACGGTCGCCAGCCGCGGGCGGAGCTTGGGGTTGCCGTTGGCGTCGAAGCGGATGGGACCCACGACACCCTGCGCGCTCCAGTCACCATCCATGCGACGGCGAAGTTCGGCGGCACTGTGGAGTCCGTCGGTGAGCATCGCATTTCGCAGCAGCGTGATGGCATCGTGCGAGAAGGCCTCGGCGCCACTCGGCTCGCGCCCGAAGTGGAAGAGGAAGCGGTTGCGGAAGATTGCAGCCTCGTCGGTCGCGAGCGGCGCGAGGAACCAGAAGGGGATGATGGCGCCCTGAAGATAGGCCGCGGCATTGCGCAGGAGGTAGTCGTCAGCCGCCATGCTGCTGAGCAGGTAGCTGACGCGGCGGCGGCGGTCGTGGGTCTCGCCGTCGGCCGGGAAGATGTCTTTGGCGGCCAGGTTGGAGACGACCGCAGAGACGACGGTGGAGGTGGCGGCGAAGAGCACTACATCGGCGCCGGTGCGGGCGATGGCCGCGGCGGCCGCAGCGGCGGAGGTCTGGAGGTTCTTGGGGGCCGTGTCGACCTCGACCGTCACCAGCTCTTCGAGGCCGCGCTGTCGGGCCTCGCGGAGCGCGGCGGTGCGGAAGAGGTCGAGGAAGGCGCCGTCCGGGCTGCTCTTTTCGGTCACGACAGCGATGCGGCGCACGCCGCGGCGGGTGACGGCGGCTTCGACGGCACGGGAGGCCTCTGCGGCAGCGTCGACGAAGAGGCGAAAGCTGCCCGGCTGGTGGGTCAGGAGCGGCTTGGGGCTCAGTGCGAGGTGTGGGAGACCGTGACGGACGGCGGCGGCGCGCGCGACCTCGACAAGTTCGGGTTCGACGGGGCCGACGATGGCGATGGCGCCCGCGGCGGCGAGTTCATCGACGGCGCGGGTGACGGCGGCCGCATCGCTGAAGGTATCGCGGATGAGGAGTTTGGAGGCGGGCTGATCGGCGTCGAAGCTCCGCTCTGCAAGGAGGGCACCGCCAAGCAGGGCGCGACCTGCACGACGGGCAGGGCCGGAGAGCGTGAGGAGCAGGCCGAGCGTGGGCGTAGGGGCCGCCGCAGAGGCTGTCAGGACGAGGCCGCAGGAGGTCGCGGTGAGGGTCTCAGCGCGCTGCGAGAGTTCGGTCGCGACCGTGCGATCGCCCGACGCAAGCGCGAGGGAGGCGAGCTCGCAGCCGACCCGCTTGCGGGTGGTATCGCTGGCTGCATCCCATACGGAAAGCATCGCGGAGGGCGGTGTGTTGAGAACAAGCGCAGCGCGGATGCGGTCTGTGGCGTAGGTCGCGAGCGGGCCGGCGTCGGCGCGGAGTTCGAGCGTTGCGAGCGCGTCGAGGGCAGGTGCGAGGTTGTTCTCGCGGAGCTGCGCCTCGGCGATGAGCGCGAGGGCGAGCGGCGCGTCGGCAGGGAAGACCGAATCGACCACCTTCTGCTGCTCTGCCGGCTCACGCGTGTGCTCGCCGAGCGCAGCGAGCGCGCCGTCGACATCGCCTTCGGAGGCGCGCTGGTACTGGAGGTAGTAGGAGGCGGCAGAGGCCTCGGTGACAGGGGTGCGGGAGAGCTGTCGGAGGCCCTCGCGGGCCCCATCGGCGTCTGCGGTGGCGAGCTGACAGCGGCTGACCATGAGGTCGACCTCGTCGGAGCGGCGATCGCCTGGATAGCGGCTGGCGAAGAGGCGGAGCGCCTCGAGCGCGGCCTTGAAGTCGTTGCGATCGAAGAGAGCGCGGGCGGTTGCATAGTCTGTATCGGCCTCGTCCGCGGTCCAGGTCTGCGGAGGCGGCACGGGGCGCGGGATTTCGACAACGATGGGCTGTGGCGGAGCACCGCAGCCGGCAGCGAACGCAGTGGCGAGCGCTACCGCGACAAGCGGGGCGACGGCAGCGGAGCGTGCGATGGCGGAGAGGTTGAAGCGGGTCATGCGGCACACCGGTCGTGAGGTGGGAGCAGAGCGATCCCGACCCCCAGCCCCTCTCTAACAGCGAAACTCGGCAGGTGGAATCTTCGCGCGGGCAGGAGCGCTAGCGGGAGACGGTCAGCGTATATTCGGGGGCGCGGGTCGCGTCGTGCGCACCGACAAAGACCTGGTAGAGGCCGCGGTCGAGGAGGGCGCGGATGGCGGGTGTCCAGCCCTCGAGATCGTCGTTGCAGAGCACCCGGCCGTTGGGGCCGATGACGACCAGCGTGGTATCGGCGTCGGCGTCGGCGCGGAGGGTGAGCTCCATGGGTTCGAGGACCTCGAGGAGGTGGTCGGGGCCATCGGCGATGAAGCCGGCGCAGCCCGGGCCTACGAGTGCTGCCTCGCGGGGACCGCCGGCCACACCGGTGAGCTGTCCCGGCGCAGTGCCCTCTGCCAGTCGGAGTCCACCGGAGGCGCCGCCCGCCATGGGCTCGAGCGGGGTCGGTTGGGGGCCGTCAAGCAGGGGGGCGGGGAGCTTTGCGATGCGGGCGGCGGGGCGACGGTCCCAGAGCCCGGCGAAGAGGCTGAGCCGCACGCGGAGGGCGCCGTCGGCCTGCTGCCGCCCGATGAAGAGCTGGTAGGTTCCCGCAGGGAGGCGGCCGGAGAAGCGGGGGGCGAGCCCCTCAGTATCATCGGCGCAGCGTGCCCAGCCGTCTGCGCCCAGGACAACGAGCGAGAGGTCGTGGAGGGGCGAGCCGATCGGCGCTGCCTCGAGCGAGAGCTCGGTCGGCTCGTCGAGGCGGAGGACGAGCTGAGGCTCCTGCGAGATGCGGCCGACGCAGCCGGCGCCGAGCGCGGAGGCCTCACGGGTCACGGAGAGTGTCCATTCGCGGCTCATTGGTTCGCTAGAGGGTCCGAAGGCGAGCGTTTCACCCGAAGGCGAGTCGACCGGTGCAGGCCGCTTGGGCTCTTCGCCGGACGAGGCCGCGGGTGGCGCAGCGCGATCGCAGCCAGCAAGGAGCAGGAGGGCGAGGATGGGCCGGAGGCTCCTCACAGCTCATCTTCCGGAGCGGGCGCAGGCGCGAGGGCCGCGCGCTGCCGCTGGGCGACACCCTCCGCGGTGCGCTGCAGGAGACGGACCTGGTCGTGGGCCTTCTGAAACTCGGCGCCCATCACATCGAGCCGGAGGCGGTAGTGGCGCTCCTTGCCGGCCTTGACCATGGCCAGGAGCCCTTCGGAGGTGAGGAATTTGAGGTGGTGCGAGAGCGTAGAGGCGGGCAGTTCGAGGCCGCGCGCGATGTCGCCGGCGGAGAAGGCCTGCATCTCGCCCGCGCCGGGCGTGCAGAGGAACTGCAGCACCCTCACCCGTGTAGGGTCGGCGAGCGCGGCGAAGAAGGCGCTGTTGACGAGCAGCCGCGGCGCGCGGAGACGCGGCTTGGCGCGCGACGATGAGGAGTTGGCCACCGGATGCTCGGAGCGCGTCAGGGAACGATGTAGATGGGGTTGATGTCTTCCTGCACGGTGACCTTGGGGAGGGCCTTGAGCCGCTTGAGCAGGTCGTCGAAGCTGGTGGCAGCGGCGACGGAGGCCGCGAAGTAGTCCTCGCGCTCTTTGTAGTTCGAGGTGACGGAGAAGTAGGGGCTGGTGCCGACGAACCCCGGCGTGGGCTCGTTGCCAGACTCGGAGCTGATAGGGCCCGGCGTGGCGTAGACGCTGAGCGCGTGGATGTCCTCGTAGAAGACATACCAGATGAGTTTGGCGCGCGGGTCTTCGGGCTGCGCTGCAGGACGAGGACGGTAGTCGGCTGCGACCCGGGCCTGCTTCGGCGCGGGTGCTGCTGCCTGCGGGGCGGCGCATCCGCCTAGGAGGAGAGCAGCGATTGCCAGAGAGACGGGATGTCGAGTCATGGGAGTACCTCACCCTGCGGAGAACCGTGTTCGGTCAGAGGAGCAGGCTACCCTTGCTCGGCGCGCGGTTCAACGCTGACGCAAAATCTCGAGTTCGACGGGCGC
>CAIWGR010000206.1 GCA_903912275.1 uncultured delta proteobacterium | reverse complement strand
GCAACCTTGAGGTTCTGCCCCCGCTCACTCATCTGCCCCGCCTGCTCCACCTGCACCCGCTTGCGGTCGGCCGGTGACAGCGTGCTGTCGTCCGTCATCTCGAGCACCACCGCGGTGACCTCGTCACCGAACCGTGCACGAAGCTCGTCCGGCGTCACGCCGACATCCTCGATGGAATCATGCAGCACCGCCGCCGCCAAGATGACCTCGTCTTCCAGCCCATGCGAGCTGAGGATGTGCGCCACCTCGATGAGATGGTTGATGTAGGGCGCACCGGCCACGCCCTTCCGACGATGCGCACGATGGCGCAGCGCCGCGAAGTTGAGGGCCTCCACAAAGCGTCTCACGCGCCGCCCCAAACGCGTCCCGTGAGCCGCTCGTAGGCCTCCACGTAGCGAGCACGCGTGGCTGCAACCACAGACGCCGGAAGCACCGGCCCAGGCGGCGTCTTGTCCCACTGCAGCGCCAGCAGGTAGTCCCGCACATACTGCTTGTCGAAGCTCGGCTGCGGCCCGCCCGGAGCGTAGCTGTCGGCCGGCCAAAAGCGCGACGAATCGGGCGTCAGCATCTCGTCGATGACCACCAGTTCGCCGTCGAGAAGACCGAACTCAAACTTCGTGTCGGCCAGGATGATGCCCCGGCTCTCGGCCCACTCCGCACCCGCGCGGTAGAGCGCAAGGCTGGTCTCGCGGACCTGTTCGGCAACCGCTCCGCCCAGCAGCGCGACGCTCTGGTCAAAGGTGATGGGCTCGTCGTGCTCACCGACCGGCGCCTTGGAGCTCGGCGTAAAAATCGGCTCCGCAAGCCGGTCGCCCTCCACCAATCCAGGCGGCAGCGCGATGCCCGAAACGCTGCCTGTCCGGCGATACTCCGACAGCCCCGAACCGGCGATGTAGCCCCGCACCACCGCCTCAATCTTGAGCGGCTGCGTCTTCTTCACCACCACCGCTCTGCCCGCCAGACGAGCACGGTCGGAGGCCTCCGGCACCAGCTCCGAGAGCGGCACCTCGCTCAGGTGGTTTGCGATGACGCCGCGGGTCTTCTCGAACCAGAAGGAGGAGAGCTGCGTGAGGATGGCGCCCTTCTCCGAAACGGGCGTCGGCAGGATGACATCGAAGGCCGAGAGCCGGTCGCTGGCCACCATCAGGAGCAGCGGCCCAAAGTCGTAGAGGTCTCGAACCTTGCCGCTGTAGGTTGGCGCCCTACCCGTGATCCACTCGGTTCCCGCTACCATCGCTCGCTCCCTGCTCCGGATGGCGGCCCACCTACTCGCCTCGCCCCACCCCTGCAACGCCTCTCAGACGGGCTCAGACCGCCACCGAAGGCGCTACCCCACGCGCCTTCTTTGGGTGGATAATCGCGCTCCGCTGCGTTAGGCGCGCTTCTGTCCCCTCTGAAACCCCTTCATTCAGAAGCACCATGAACCTCCGCCTCCGCCTGCAGACCCTCGCCAACAACCTCTGGTGGGTCTGGAATCCCGACGCACAGTCGCTCTTCTCGCGCCTCTCGGCCGAGCTTTGGGAGGCAACGCAGCACAGCCCCGCGGCCATGCTGGCCCGCACCCCCGACGCCGTCATCGACGCCACCTTCTCGTCGGTCGAGGCCCTCGCCGAGCTCGATGCCGTATGGCTCCGCTTCCACGACTACCTCGGCACCGCAGACACCTGGGTTGCACGCAACGCCCCCGCGCTCCGCGGCAAGACCGTCGCCTACTTCTGCGCCGAGTTCGGCCTCCACGAGTCGCTCCACCTCTACTCCGGCGGCCTCGGCATCCTCGCCGGCGACCATGTGAAGACAGCCAGCGACCTGGGCATCTCCTTCGTCGCCATCGGCCTCAAGTATCCCGAGGGCTACTTCAAGCAGTCGGTCTCAGACTCCGGCCTGCAGCAGGAGGCCTACCCCGCCGCCGACTGGGCCGAGTCGCCCGCCAAGCTGGTGCTCCGCGGCGACGCGCCGCTCATCGTCACCATCCCCATCGCCGACCGGGTCATCCGGGCCAAGGTCTGGTCGCTCGCCGTCGGCCGCGTCACCCTCTTCCTGCTCGACACCGACGTGGCCGAGAACAGCCCCGAAGACCGCAAGATCGGTGGCCGTCTCTACTCGGGTGACAATGCCATGCGCGCCCGCCAGGAGGTGGTCCTCGGCATCGGCGGCGTGCGCATGCTCCGCGCCCTCGGCGTCAACCCGTCCGTCTTCCATCTCAACGAGGGCCACTGCGCCTTCGCCTCGCTGGAGCTCATGGCCGAGCGCATCGCCGGCGGCGCCTCCTTCGGCGACGCCCTTGGCTGGGTCCGGGAGCGCACCCTCGTCACGACCCACACACCGGTGCCGGCCGGTCACGACCGCTTCCCGCCCGACCTGGCCCGCCTCTTCCTCTGG
>CAIWGR010000205.1 GCA_903912275.1 uncultured delta proteobacterium | reverse complement strand
GGCGGCGGCGGCGGCGGCGGGTCCGGCGGCCAGGCCGGCGCAAGCGGCGGCGCCTCGGTGGCCCTCATCATACTGAACAGCACCCTGCGTCTGGAGACCACGCTGCTGCAGACCGACGGCGGCGGCCGCGGCGGAGCCGGCGGCAACGGTGGAGCAGCAGGCGGCGGTGCCAATGGCGGTGCCGGCGGCGGTTGTGGCTCCTCCACCTGCGGCTCCGGCGGCCGTGGTGGCAATGGCGGCGCGGGCGGCTCGGGTGGCTGCGGCGGTGGCGGCGCGGGCGGCCCCTCGGTGGGCATCCTCGGCGTCGACGGCGCCAGCGTGCAGCTCATCGATACCTCCTTCGCCGTCGGTGGCCCCGGCTCGGGCGGCACCTCGCCCTGCGGCAACAACGGACAGGACGGCCTCAATGCCGAGACCTCGCGCCTGACCCTGCTCTGATTCCGGCCGATTCCTCTGCGCCCCACGAGGCAGCACGATGCCCCACAGCGAACATATCCTGGCCGACTGCTGGCTCACCGCCAGCCTGACCGCCGACGAAGCCGAGCAGCTCCTCACACGCTGCACCCTTCGGCTGCTTCAGGCGGGCGACCTCCTCTTTGAGGCCGGTGCCGCCTCGCACGACCTCTGGTTTGTGCGCTCCGGCTCCGTCGAGCTGACCGCCGACGGCGTGACGACGGCAAAGCCCGTCCGAGTCCAGCATCCTGCCACGCTCTGCGACATGAGCCTGCTCTCGCCCGGCCCGCACAGCGTTACCGCCAAGGCTGTCGAGCCCACCCGGCTCTACGGTCTGAGCCACGAGGCCTTTCTCGCACTCAGGCATGAGGCGCCGAGCTGCGCGGCGAAGTTGCTGCGGGCCCTCGCACCGACCCTCGCGGCACGGCTGCGCTCCTGCAACGACCGCACCGAGTCGGCCACCGTGGAGCGCCAGCTCAACCTGGCAGCGGCAGGCACCACGCTGGGCACAACGCTGGGCGGAGCCGGTGGCGGACACCTCCAGGCGATGGCCGACCAGCTCATCGCCGAGGGTAGCCGCGCCCCTTCGACCACCCGCATGCCGAGCCAGAGCCAGGAGGCGCGCGGGAGCGACCGGGCTCGGCCCGCAACGCAGAAGCTCGAGGCAGACAACGATAAGCCCGGCATGTTCGGCCGCTTCAAACAGGCGCTGGCTGGCAAGCCCGACACCAAGGGGCGCCCATGAACGAGCTCACGCCCCAGACACTCCGGCGGGTGGAGCTGCTCCGCGACCTCGATGAGCGGGAGCTCTCGACCCTCTGCACGGTCCTGGTCCGGGAGCCGAGCCGCGCGCCCGGCACCATCATCTGTGCAGAAGGCGAGCAGGGCCGCTGCTGCTACCTGCTCCTTTCGGGCACCGTCAATGTCGTGAAGCGGCTGCCCAACGGCACAAGCCACGTGATCGCCACCATCCGGCAGCACCAGTTCTTTGGCGAGGTGGCGCTCATCGACAGCGCGCCCCGCTCCGCCAGCTGCGTCGCCCACGACGCCTGCGAAGTCGCCCGTTTCGAGCGGGCAGAGTTCGACCGGCTCATGCAGGGCGGCTCGGTCTTTGCCGTCCGGTTTGCCAGCAGCATCGCCACCAGCCTCGCAGGCCAGCTCCGCAACGCCCACCGCCGGCTCGGCATGTCGCTGCAGGCACTCAACCGGGCCACGGTCTCGTCGCGCACGGCGGAGAGCCGCGGCTACTTCCTCGGCATGGAGGCGCAGGCCGACGGGAGTGGTCACGCCGGCGATTGATGCGCCCTCGGTAGAATTGGAATAGGGGCGAAGTCGCAGCGTCTTGTCCCCACGCCGCTCCCGCTCGAACCAAGGTGCACCATGTGGTCGCTCTGTCACGCTCTGCTCGCCTCCTCCTTTCTCGCCGCGCCCAACCCCGCACCGGTTGACGATGGCTGCCTCGCCCAGGTGCGGCAGCAGCCGGCCGCGGCAGCGGCAGCCGTGCCGCCTCGGCTACAGAGCCCGGCCGAGGTGGTCGACGCGCTGCAGAGGTCTTACGAGGGCGTCCGAGACTACACCGCCAGCTTCACGCAGG
>CAIWGR010000204.1 GCA_903912275.1 uncultured delta proteobacterium | reverse complement strand
GGTTCGAGGATGCCGCACGCTGCCTGGTTCGGGCCTCGGAGCTGGCGCCTTCACCGGAGCGTCGCGCGGTGGCGGCGCGGGCGCTGCTCCGGGCGGGGCTCGAGGCCGAGGCGTCCGCGCTCCTCTCGCAGGATGGCGACGCCCCGCTGCTCGCCGACGTGAATGGCCTGGCTCGCCGCCCGCAGGTGCAGTCAACGCAGTGGCCGGAGCTTCGCTGGAGCGCTGACGGCACGGGTGCCGGGGCCTTCGGAGAGACGGTTTCCGTTGCCTATGCCTCCTACGTGGCCGCCACGGGCGTGCGGCTCTCGGAGGGGCTGGTGGTCGAGCGGCTCGGACGGTCCATCCGAGCACGGACGCGGCTCGCCGAGGCGCGGGCGGAGGGGGCGGTAGGCGTAACGCTCGGCAGGCTTGTGAGCGTGGAGGAGGGGCTTCCTGAGGCGGTGCAGCGCGAGGTGGTCTGGCACGAGTTGGCCCACGTCTTTCTGGCCACGCGGGCGCCCTACGGGGGGCCTGGCTGGCTGGGCGAGGCGGTGGCTTTCACCTGGAGCCGGTCGATGATGTCAGCTGCTGGGCTGCCGGTCGTTTCGGCTGCACCGTCAACGGTCGGCTGGTCGGGCTGGATTGCCGACCTGGAGCGGAGCGACGAGGCGGCGCTCGATGGGGAGGCGCGTGTCGCGCGAGACAGCCTTGCCGCAGCGATTGGTGGCTGGTTCGCGTCGCGGTTCGGGCTGGAGGCGCTTCTGACCGCATATGCTGCTGCCGCTCAGGGTGAGGCAGTCGAAGCGGCCTTCTGTCGCCTGAGTGGCCTCACCTCTTCCGAGCTGCGGGCTGCCTTCGTAGCAGCGCGGTAGCGGCTCAGTCGTCGGAGGGGTCGAAGAGGTCTTTGAGCTTGTCGAAGAAGGAGGGGCGTGAGCTCTGCTTGTGGCCGCTCGCCTCGCGCAGCTCTTCGATGATGCGTCGCTGCTCTGAGGAGAGCGACTTGGGTACCTCGAGCTTGAAGTGGATGTGGAGGTCGCCACGGTCCTTGCGGTTGACGATGGGGATGCCCTTTCCGGCAAGCCGCTTGCGGTCGCCCGGCTGCGTTCCTGCCTTGACCTCGACCGTTGTCGTTCCGTCGAGGGTGGGGATGTCGACGGAGCCGCCGAGCGCAGCGGTGGAGAAGTCGATAGGGAGTTCGAGGTGGATGTCGGCACCGTCGCGCTCGAAGACATCGTGGGCCTGCACCTCGAAGATGATGAAGAGGTCGCCGCTCGGGCCACCCTTGGTGCCCGCTGCACCTTCGCCGCGGAGGCGGAGTCGCTGCCCGGTGTCGATGCCTGCGGGGATCTTCACCTTGACGGTGCGCTCCACCTTGGTGGTGCCGCGGCCGCCGCAGGGCTTGCAGGGATTGGAGATGATGGTGCCGCGCCCTTTGCAGCGCGGGCAGGTGGACTGGACGGTGAAGAAGCCCTGGCTGTGGCGTACCTGGCCCGAGCCTCCACAGCTCGAGCAGGCTGTGGGCTTGCTGCCAGCCTCGGCGCCGGAGCCGCTGCAGGTTGTGCAGGACTCGTCGCGGGCCACCTTGACCTCCTTGTCGGCGCCGTGGACGGCGACGTCGAAGGGCAGGCGCATGCCGAGTTCAAGGTCGGCTCCCCGCTGGGGGGCGTTGGGGTCGCGGCGCTGGCCGCCGAACTGGAAGAACTCGGAGAAGATGTCGCCGAAGTTCGAGAAGACATCTTCGGAGGAGTAGCCTTGGCCACCGCCGCTCCCGAGCCCCGCATCTCCAAAGCGGTCGTAGCGTGCCCGCTTTTCGGCATCGGAGAGGACGCCATAGGCCTCGGCTGCGAGCTTGAACTTCTCCTCGGCCGCCTTGTCGCCCGGGTTGCGGTCGGGGTGGAACTTGAGCGCCTGTGCGCGATAGGCCTTCTTGATGTCATCGGCAGATGCATCCTTGGCCACGCCCAGGACGTCGTAGAGGTTTGCCTTTTCGCTCATGGGTTTGCTCAAGTTCGGGTTGCGCGAGCGGGCTGCGATAGGCACCGGGCGGGCGATGTCAAACAGCCATTGTGGCGAGGCGCACAGCGGGAGGATCGGAACGAGGGTCGGCGAGCGCGAATCTCCGGGCCGCTCGACGCATCGAAGAGGGCAGGGAAGAAGGATGGCCGTACGGGCGTTCTCCTCCCTGAAACCCCTCGCACGCGGTCGACCTCGCGGGCCCTTTCCGGCCGGCGGCACTGACATCGGGCATCGTGTCGGAGGAAGCCATGCCAATGCGCAATGAGCAGGAGATGAGGATGGTCTCGCAGTCGGGTGTTCCGGCGCGCGAGGAGAGCGGCGTCGCGATGGATGCGGTCGCCCGCTACCTCTATGAGATCCGTCGGCATGTTCCCCTGACGGTCGAGGAGGAGGGGGTGCTTGCACGCCACTTCCGGGAGACCGGGTCGAAGGTAGCGGAGTCGCGGCTCGTAAATGCCAACCTGCGGCTGGTAGTGAAGATTGCGCGGGAGTATCCGACGGGCCGGACCTCGCTGCTCGACATCATCCAAGAAGGGAACGTGGGGCTGCTGCACGGCATCCGTAAGTTCGACCCCGAGCGGAACATTCGGCTCTCGAGCTACGCGCAGTGGTGGATTCGGGCCTATATCCTCAAGTACCTGATGGATAACCACAAACTGGTGAAGGTGGGGACCACGCAGGCGCAGCGGAAGCTTTTCTACAACCTCCGCCGAGAGAAGGACCGTCTGCAACAGCAGGGGCTCGTTCCGACGGCTTCGATGCTGGCGCGGGCGCTGGGCGTCAAAGAGGTGGAGGTCAGGGAGATGGAGGTCCGGCTCTCGGGCCGGGAGGCCTCCATTGACGCGCCGATTGAGGACGGCGAGCGGGGGTCGCTGGGCGACATCATCCCGAGCGGAGCGGAGGCGGTCGACGAGCAGGTTGCGTCGCAGGAGTCGGAGTCGCAGATGATGGCCCAGTTCGCCTCGTTTTCGGCACAGCTCTCGGGTCGCGATCTCGAAATCTGGCGCTGTCGTCTGGTGGCAGATGAGCCCGAGACGCTGCAGTCGCTGGGCGACCGCTTCAAGGTGAGCCGCGAGCGGGCTCGGCAGCTTGAGGCGCGCATTCTGGTGAAGCTTGCAGCCTTCTTGGGGGTGCCCCCGTCCGCAGCGACCTCGCTTGTGCGTACGGCCGGCTGAGGTCAGTTCTTGACCGTCTGCGGTCGACGGCGTAGCAGCCGCATGGCATGAGTGAACGCTCGAACCCACCAGTCTTGGCAGCGCGGCTGAGCGGAGGCCCACGTGGTCGTCGTTCGGTGGGTTTGTCCAGTCTGAAGGATGGCGCAGCGAGCGGTTCGAGCGGTTGTGTCGGCGGTCACCCTCGAGAGGAAGTTCATGCAGTCGATTGAAGCTGTCGATGCCTCGCGGCAGCGTTGGATTGCGGCGCAGAAGAAGGCGGGCGTGGACGGTATGTACCGCACGCGCATTCACTATCTCCCGCTTCCTCCGCCCATGGCCGATGCGCTGCGGGTGCCGCGGGCCGGTCGCGCCGTGGTGGTGGAGTTGGGGGAAATCGACCCGCGGAATCCGGCCGGGCTGGCAGCCTGCAAGCGGCTTGAGGAGGCAGGTGCGACCGCCTTCTCCGTTACGGTGCAGGAGCGGGAGTCGGAGTCTGACTACGAGCGGGTGCTCGCGTTGGCGCAGCAGACGACGCTCCCGCTCGTGGTGCGCGACCGGGTGATTGATCGGTATCTTGTTACCATGGCGCGCGCCCACGGTGCCTCCGCAGTGACCGTGCAACCCTCCGTGCTGAGCGATCGGGAACTTCAGGCGGTGCTCGGTGCTGCTGTGGAGCACGGGCTCGAGGTCTGGTTCGAACTCGAGACAACCGTCGACCTGGAGCGTGCGGTTCGGTTCGGCCAGGGGCACCCGGTTGGGCCGGGCTTTCGGACAGCCTGTGTGGGCGCGTCGAAGGAGGGTGGTACGCTTCCGTTGGTGGAGACGACCCGCCGGCTGATCTCGCGGCTGCCCGACGCGGTGCTGCGGCTCTGGACGCTGGAGCAGGTGCCGGAGCAGTTGCCGACCACGGGGTTTTCGCAGGACTTTGATGGTTGGGTGCTGCTCGCGCCGACCGGGCAGGAGGCTGCGCTTGCTGCGCTGCTCGACCTCCCCGAGGCCGAGCGAGGGAGGTAGGTCATGGCGCGGTTTTCCGGAGAGCATCAGGCGGTGCTGCTGGTAAAGGCTCCGCTCGAGCGTGTTGCGGCGGGCTTTTCTGACCTGGACCGGATTGTGCGCTGCTATGGTCCGCTGGAGCGCTCGGAGCGGGCGGACGAAGAAACCCTGCGCTTCTGGCTGATGCCGAAGACGCAGCGAGGCATCTCGTTCAAGGGCAACTACAGTTGCCGATACCGGCTGGTTTCGCCCGAACTTCTGACCTGGTCGACGGTGGGAACCGGGAACATGTGGTCAACGGGCTCGTCGCGGTTTGAGGCGGTGGAGCCGGGTCGAACACGGGTGGCCTATGCGCAGAAGATGGAGGTGGAGATGGAGCTGAGCCGTCTCTTGGCGCCCATCGCGCGGCCTATCGTAGCCCACGAGATGCGAGAGGGGATCCGCGCCTACCTCGAACGAATGGTGGCGAGCGTGGAGAGGGAGGGCTGAGTTACTTGTCGGCGGCCAGCGTCGGCGGTAGCGTCGGGCTTCACGATGGAGGATGCATGAGGCGGATTGCGGCTGTTTGTTTGTGTTTGGTTTGCTGCCTGACGGCCGTGTTTGCGCGCGCCTCGGCGCCGCTGGATATCACCGCGAGCATCGGCAAGGTGGCGTGGTCTGCAACGCCCGCAGAAGTGCTGGCCGACTACCGTGAGCAGATGATGACCCGCTTCCGGAAAGCGTCGGCGGGCAATGTCGATCCCATCCGTGTGGAGGAGCTCCGGAAGGAGGTCGATGCGTCGATCAAGCGGGCGTCTGACAGCCTCGAGTCGCTGGCAAGCGCGCGCACGGGATACGAGGTCTCGGTGATCGGAGGCGAGGTGCTGGGGCAGAGCGGGCTGTCGATGATCACGATTCGCCCGACGGCGAGCCTGACCGGCAACTTCCAGTACATGGTCTTCTCAGAGGGGCGGCTCTCCAAGGTCGTGATTCCCTATGGCCTCGTGTCGATCGACTACATGTCGATGGAGCAGTTCATGGCTGTGCAGTCGGAGAAGTATGGAGCGCCGGATTCGGTGGACTTCCGCAGGGACGAAAACGGTGTGAAGTTGGTCCACCAGGCGGTCTGGAGCGACGGCGTAACGCGGCTTCGACTGCTGGAGCGTCGTGCCGACCTGCAGAGCCACCTCATCGTGCTCGAGGATGCCACGAAGCCGATGGTCAGTGTGCCGGTCGATGCCACCGTGCGCCCCCGTCGGAGCGTGGAAGATCTGCTCGGCGGCGAGGGCCAAGGGCCCGTTGAACAGGAAGAGGAAGAGGAAGAAGAAGGAAACTGAGATGCAAGGTTGGCGAGGCGGGAACGCCGCGTCGGCTGCGACCAGAGATGGAGTCAAGACGATGAAGAAGATGATGTTTGCTGCAGTTGCAGGGATGCTGGCGCTTGGTGCCATGGGGTGTGAAGAAGAGGTGAAAAAGGGTCCGCCCCCGGAGCCGCAGTTTGAGCTGCCTGCCAGCAGCCCGCTGGCGTTGACAAAGACGATCCGTGGCGTCGAGCTCTGGCCGACGGCCACGGTTGTGGATGGCAATGGTGCCCGTCTGGCGGAGAAGGCTGCATCGGCCGATACGCTGGTGGTCTACGAGCAGCTGTCGAGTGAGTATGTGATGGCCCGCACGGCGGTGTTCGCCGACGCCAAGTTGGAGAACCGGCTGGAGGATGTTTTTGCAGAGCCGAAGTTGACCGACGCGATGGCTGGCTATGGCCGGAAGGTCTTCGTTGTCGACCCGCTGCGGCTTGACCAGACCTGGATTGTGGACGCGGCGCGTGGGACGCGTGGCGATGCGGCGGAGCGGGAGAGCTTTCTGAACTTCGGCGATGCGGCCTACCGTGAGGGTGCGACCATGCGGATTGTTTCTGCGATTGCCGACGCGGGCGTGGTTCCCGAGGCGGTGGTCATCGGCTCCGAGATGGAGCGGTATTACCTTCTGAACCCGAATGACTGGTCGAACTTCGCGAGCTTCTATCTGGAGGTTCGGAGCGCCATCAAGGCCTCCTTCCCCTCGGTGCAGGTTGCTGTTGGCATCAACTGGTCGAACTTCATGGAGTCGGTGGCGCCGAAGTTCATCATTCCCGAGGCCGACGCCGCTGGCTGTGCGGCCGACGCGGAGTGCGGTGTAGGGAGTTACTGCGCGGCGTCGCAGTGCGGCGAGCTCGACTTTGTGGCCGTGCAGGCTGCCTGGCAGGCGGTCATCGACCCCGTCACGTTCGATGCCGTGACAGCCACGCCGCTGACCGACTTCTACGCATTTGCCTCCATCCCGAACGGCGCGCTCTACAGTGGCAACCCAGACGCGCTGCCCGACACGCACTATGCCGGCATCCCGACGATGTTCCGCGAGGAGCCTGCTCGGAAGCTCCCGGTGCGCTGGTTCCGGATTGGCTGGGATGTCACGGGCGACTCGGAGACGCCGGTGAAGTTCCTGAGCCGGTTCGAGGCGCTCAACGGAAGCGGCTACGATGTGGCGCTGGTGTCGTGGTTTGGCTTTGTTCGGCAGCTTACGGGTGACTGCAACGTGATCCGCGGCACGCTGCATGCGCGTCCGGAGGTGTGCCAGCGTGGCTTCTACACGAGCTCTGGAGCTCCTGCAGGCAGCCTCGGCGCGAGCTACTTCGCGGACTGACGGACGAGGTCTCGGAGCTCGGTGGCAACGTCGCCGACCTCACCCGCGCCGATGTGTGCACCGACGATGACTCCCTTGCGGTCGATAACGAGCCAGGAGGGGTAGGCCGCGACCCAGATCTGGGGGATGCTGGCGAGGTCGGCATCTGTGGCGATGGTGTAGGCGAGGTCGCTGTGTTTGGCTGCGTAGGCGGCGACGTCGAGCGGGTCTTCGGGGGAGAGCGCGATGATGGTGGCAGCGCCGCCTAGCTCCTGCTGAAGGGCGCTGATCTGGGGCGCTGTACGGGCGCAGGAGGGGCACCAGGTGGCCCAGAAGTAGACGACGGTGGGTTGGCCCGCTGCCGCGAGTTCGACGGGCTTGTGGTCGAGGCCGACGCCGCGGGCACTGGGGAAGTGTGAGCCCACGAGTTTGCGGAAGATGTCTTGGTCGTTCTTGGGCCGCTCCGCGAGGGTCGCCTTGACGGTGCGTGGCGTTGCGCCGCCGAGGGAGACATCGACGGTGGAGGCTGGGGGGAGGGCGCGGATGATGGCGATCATGGCCTCGGAGGTCGCGACGGGCTGGCCATTGAGGGCCAGGATGGTGTCGCCCGCGACAAGTCCTGCGCGGTCGGCCGGGCCTGCACTGAGGATGGCGGAGGCGACGACCTTGCCGTCTCGGTTTGCGAGGCGGAGTCCGAGCCAACCACTGGGCGGCTGGGGCGTGGGCGCAGGTGGCATGGGCTCGACAGCGGCCGTCGCGGGGAGGGACTGGGGCAGCTCAGCGGCGGCTGCGGGCGCAGCGGCGAAGAGGGTTGCGGCGAGGGCGAGTCGTACAGCGCGGGGGATAGGTCGTGGCATGTGGGATGAACTCTGATAGGGGCGCAGGGTGAGGCGAAGCGAGCCATTCATGGAGCAATGAGGCGATGGATACAAGGCTAACCGTTGAGCAGATTCAGAGCGTGCGACTTGGTCTGGTGGGCAGCGCTCTGGTGCTTGTCACGGTGATTGGTTGGGTGGGGATGCTGCACCGTTCGAAGTGGGATGTTCCAGCCGGACGAGGCTGGATTCGGTACGTCGCGGGCTGTCTGGTTGGATGCCTCGTCTGGTTCGCTTTTGCGCTCTACACCTCTGCGCCGGCGGGCGAGGAGCTGCCCTGCTACACGCTGGAGCAGGCGCGGGCGCGGCAGGCGGAGCTGAAGCTTCCGATGCTGATGGACTTCACGGCAGACTGGTGCACGGCCTGTCATGAGCTGCGGGAGAAGACGCTGAACAGCAACGATGTGATTGATGCGAAGGATCAGTTCATCTGCGCGGTTGTCGATGTGACGGATGAGACGCCCGAGAACGTGAAGCTGATGAAGGCGCACGGCGTGCAGAGTCTGCCGCGGTTGGCGCTGGTGAGCCCCGAGGGGAAGTATCTCCCGGAGGCGTCGTTGTCCGGGTTCGCTGATGCAGAGACGGTGCTGAACTCGATTCGGGCGGCGGCCTCGGGTGGCGGGACGACACGGATGACAGATTTTGAGCGGGCGCTGGCGCGGGGCGGCTGGCTGTCGGCCTTCTTCCTGGTCTTCCTTGCAGGCATTGGCGCGAGCCTGACCCCCTGCGTCTATCCGCTGATTCCGATTACGATTGGTGTGTTCGGCGCGTCGGAGGCGAAGTCGCGGACGCATGCCTTCATGCTGTCGCTGGTCTACGTCTTGGGCATTGTGGTCACCTACAGCGCGCTGGGCGTCGCGGCGGCGCTGGCTGGCGGACTGTTCGGCTCGGCGCTTCAGAGCCCTGTGGTTCTGGGGAGCTTTGCGATGATGTTTATC
>CAIWGR010000203.1 GCA_903912275.1 uncultured delta proteobacterium | reverse complement strand
GATCTCGTCCCAGGTGCAGTTCGACAGGCTCGCGATGTTGATCTCCGAGTCGAAGTGGCCGATGTTGCAGACGATGGCGTTGTGCTTCATCGCGGCCATGTGGGCGGCGGTGATGATGTTCGCGTTGCCGGTCGCCGAAACGTAGATGTCGAAGGTGGGGAGCGCGTCTTCGAGGGTGATGACATCGATGCCGGCCATGCAGGCCTGGAGGGCGCAGATGGGGTCGACCTCGGTGATGGAGACCTTGGCGTTCTGGCCGGCGAGCGACTGCGCCGAGCCCTTGCCCACGTCGCCGTAGCCGAGGACGAGGCAGCGCTTGCCTGCGATCATGATGTCGGTGGCGCGGAAGATGGCGTCGACGAGCGAGTGGCGGCAGCCGTAGACGTTGTCGAACTTGGACTTGGTGACCGAGTCGTTGACGTTGATGGCGGGGAAGAGGAGCTTGCCCTCGGCCATCATCTTGTAGAGGCGGTGGACGCCCGTGGTGGTCTCCTCGGAGACGCCGCGCACGGCCTTGGCGAAGGGGCGCCAGAAGTTGTCGCCCTTGGCGTCGCGGACATCGGCGAGCAGGCGCATGATGATGGCCTCCTCCTCGTTGCCTGCCTTGGCGGGGTCGGGCATGGTGCCGGCCTCTTCGTGCTGCACGCCGAGGTGGATGAGGAGGGTGGCGTCGCCGCCGTCGTCAACGATGAGGTTGGGGCCGGCGCCGTCGGGGAAGATGAGGGCCTGCAGCGTGCACCACCAGTACTCCTCGAGCGTCTCGCCCTTCCAGGCGAAGACGGGGATGCCGGCGGGCGCAATGGCCGAGCCGGTGGGGCCGGCAGCGATGGCGGCGGCGGCGTGGTCCTGCGTGGAGAAGATGTTGCAGGAGGCCCACTGGACCTCGGCGCCGAGCGCGACGAGCGTCTCGATGAGAACGCCGGTCTGGATGGTCATGTGGAGCGAGCCTACGATGCGGGCGCCCTTGAGGGGCTTGGAGGCGCTGTGCTCCTGGCGGAGGGACTCGAGGCCCGGCATCTCGTGGAGCGCGAGGTCGAGCTCCTTGCGGCCCCATGCGACGGCGGTGGCGTCCATGCTGGCGACGCGGAAGGCCTCACCGGAGAAGAGCGCGAGCCCGGTGGTCATGAAGGGTGCTTGAAAGGGCAACACGGAGGTGCTCATGGAATGCTCTGGGGCTTGGCCGCGCTCAGCGGCGTGAGGTGGGCGGCATCTAGTCGCTAGGGCAAAGTGCCGCAAGGCGACGGCTGCGGTGAAGTTTGTGGGGCGCCGGCCGTAGGAGTAGTGTTGAGCCAAGTTGGAGGATGTCATGAAGAGAGGTTGGCTTCACCTGTTCACAGCGCTCGCCGCTGCCACGAGTCTGACGGGCTGCCAGGAGCTCAACAGCTTCTTCCCCTGCGACGGCTACGATACCGCCTACCAGACACGGCTGGTGACCAACGGTCAGCTGCTGAGCGAGGTGTCGAGCAGCTCATCGAGCTTCCCGATGGCGCTCGTGCTGAGCCAGACGGCGGTGAACCAGCTCTTCGCCAAGCTGGCAGATACGGCGATCCCGACGCTCAGCCAGGATGCCTCGCTCCTCGGGCAATCGCTCGAGGTCTCGGTGCGCCCCTCGCTGCCGCTGCTTGCTGTCGGTGGCGACAGCCGCTGCCCGGCCTGCATCAGCGCGAGCATGCCCTTCTCGATCGGGCTCGGCATCAACGGGAGCTCCTCCAGTTTTGGAACGGGGCGACTCTCCGCGCAGCTGCCGATCGGGATCGCGGCCGATGGCGACCGGCGTTCCGCGCTGCTGGCCCGCTTTGAGGAGAGCGACATCCTGCAGATCGATCTCACGGTCGGAGACGCCGCGCTCGACAGCTACCTCGACCTCGTTGAGCCGATCGCGGCGGCACTGGTCACGCAGTATACGCGGACCCGGTTTGCGAATGCGCGGGTGGCCTCGTTCGGCAGTTGGACGGTGGGCGAAGGGGCGGTGGAGCTCGCAGCACGCGGGCCGATTGTACGGCCGGAGTCGCGGACGATTGTGCTGGCGATGCAGAGCAACCTTCCGACCTCATCCGGACTGGCGGCCACGCTGCCGAGCACGCTTCCGGAGGGTGCGGAGATGGGGGTCGTTGTGCGGCTCGAGCTGCTCGAGGCGCTCGCGAAGCGGATCGGCAGCGAGGAGGCGCTCGGCGCAACGGCGCAGGCGAGCGGCGACGCAGTGGAGGCGCTCGGCGTGACGCTGGAGTCGCTGCGGAGCTCACCGACGGGTGGCGTGGCGACCGCGGCGAAGCTCTGGAAGACCGACTCCTACTGCGGCAGCGCAGACATCTCGGCGGCGCTTTCGCTCTCGTTCGACCCGAACGGCGTGCGCTTCGGCGTCAGCGATGTTGCGGTGACGGCAGGTCAGGGGAGCGGCCTGCTGCTCTCGGCTTCACAGTCGCTGGCCTCGGCCTACATGGGTCGACTGGCCGCGACGCTGGCGGTCGGTGCCAACTACCGCGAGGTGCTCGGCGGCGAGGCGGGAACGGCGCCGGCGGTCGAGACCTTCCGCGCTGATCTTGATGCGGAAGGGGTGAGCGTCTACCTCAACCTCCTCGATTAACCGCTACGCCAGAGGTCTCCGATGCGCCTGAAAGTCCTGCTCTCCTCGATGCTTCTCTCCTGCCTCGCTGCCTGCAGCACCACGGAGAAGCGCGTCGACGAAGACACCACGACCACCGACACGGGCACTGCGACTGACGGCTCCGGCATCCTCGACGACGCCACGGACGCGACCGATGGCTCGGGCTCGGGCAGCGATGTCACCGAAGACACACGGCGCGATGTGCCGACCGATGTCATCGAGACTCACCCCATCAACATCATCCTGACCAACCTCAATCCGACCGAGAACATCTACGTACAGACGAGCAACCAGGCCGGCGTCCCGACCTGGTACGGGCTTTTCGACAGCAACCGTAATCCGGTCGTCATCCAAGACTCCTGCGCGGCCTGCAACTGCCCGGAAGTCAGCTGCGGGGCCTGCGGAGCCGCTATCCCCACCGTGCAGGAGCTTCGTCCCAGCCAGGAGATCACCACCAGCTGGACGGCGACCCGCTGGGAAGACAGCAGCTACCGCGGCCAGGCCTGCGAGTGGGAGGTCGAGTTGACCACCGGCGACGCCTACTTCATGCAGTTCTGCTGGACCCACGACGCGCCCGACGCCGACGGTAACCTGCCGATTGCGAACATGTCGTGCACCCAGGTCCCGTTCCACATTGGCGACACCGAAGTCTTCTACGACGGCAACTAGGTGCAGTTCGAGGCAGAGGCCCGCCGGTTGGTTCGAACGCTCGGGCTGCTCGACCTCCATGTAGACAGCCTCCTGGCTGCGCGGCTGTTCGGATATGACATCCGCAAGCGCCACAGGGCCGGCTTCCGTGGCCAGCCCATCATGTGGCACTGCGACCTGCCCCGCATGCGCGAGGCGGGCTACCGCGCGGCAACGCTCGGCATCCATGCCTGGAACTTCGAATACGAGGGGGCGTGGAAGGAGTGCAACCGGCAGTTCGACCTCTACGACGGGCTGGTTGCGGAAGGTCACCTGCGACGCCCCGTGACGGCAGCCGATTGGCTCGAGCGGGGCGAGGCCGACTGTGCGCCGCTGGCCGCGCCTGGGGTCGAGGGCGCGCACATGTTGAACGGCCGCATTGAGCGCATCGAAGCGCTGGTGAAGCGAGGTGCAGCCTACATGACGCTGGTGCATCTGCGGAGCGGCCGCGCAGCTGCGAACGGGTTCGGGATCGGCGCGAACGAGCGCGACGGGCTTTCGGGCTACGGACGCGAGGTGGTGGCGGAGTTGGAGCGTTGCGGCCTGGTGGTCGATGTGGCCCATGTGAACAACCGCGGCCTCCTCGATGTTGCTGCGATGGCGACCAAGCCGCTGCTCTGCACCCACACGGGCCTCAAGAGCGTGAACGAGCATGGCCGCAACATCTCTGACGAGGCGGTGCAGGCCATCGCTGCAACGGGCGGCGTCATCGGCATCATCTTTGCGCCGATGTTCCTCGCGGGGCGGCTGCGCGCAGACTCCTCCTGCGTGGCGGACCACATCGAGCGTGTGGTCGCGCTGGCAGGCATCGACCATGTGGCATTCGGGAGCGACTACGACGGCTGGGTGCCTTCGATACCGAACGACCAGCGCGACTGCCGCGATATCTGGCGGATTGTGGCTGTGCTGCTCGAGCGGGGATGGTCAGCCGAACAGCTCGACCGGCTGCTCTCGCGAAATGCGCGCGAGGTGCTCTCGGGCGAGCGGGCGCGTCAGGTGGCGCGGGCTGCGACCAGTTCGCCGTAGAGCAACGGCTGGCGGTAGCGGAGGAAGTTGCGCAGCGCGCGCTCAATCTCGCGGCGGAGCGAGGGGATATCGAAGTCGTGGGGGTGCAGCGCGAAGCGGACCACTGGTTGGCCGCGGAGCACGATGGAGGCGGTGCGGGACCAGAGGTGGGAGCCGATGATGCGCTGCAGGTCGCGGCTCGCGTAGCTGACCACGGGGCCCCGAAGCAGCGTCTTGCCGGTGCGCGGCGACCAGACCGTGCTGTGGTTCTCGGCCCAGGCAAACTTGCGGGTCGCGAGCGCCGCGCGGGCGCCTTCGCTGTAGAGCCAGGCGGGGGCAACGAAGCCTTCGGTCGGGGCGCCGACGACCTCGGCTACGACAGCCTGGCCTTCATCGATGCGGCGGCCTGCATCCTCTTCCGAGAGGCCGAAGAACTCGCCTTCGCTGGCGGTGTAGGTGCGGGCCTTCCAGGCGGCGAGTGCAGAGGTGTGCTGCGTGGTGTCGCGGTGAAAGTAGCCGTGCAGCACCATCTCGACGCCCTCGTCACGGCGGTCGCGGAGCCAGTGGGCAAAGCCTGCGTGGCTTCCGAGCGGCGCGCTGGCCCAGAAATCGGGGACGAGCAGCATGCTGTAACGGGCACCGACGCCGAGCTCTGCGAGGAAGGCGTGGATGGCACGGATGCGCTCGTCGTGACGCGGCGAGACATCGTGGAGGCAGATGATGACAGAGGGGTTCAACGGCGATTCCTCACGGCCCGAGTTTGGCGGGCAGGCTTGCGGCCTGCGCGGCCACGATTTCGCGATAGTACCCCAGCATGCGGCTGAACACGGCATCCCAACCGTAGCGGGCCGAGACGGCGGAGGCGCGCTCCTGTGGCGAAAGGCTGGCAGGGCTGTCGGCCCAGCGCAGGATGGCGGCGGCCAGTGCCTCCGGCGAACCGGTCTGGAAGGTCTCGCCGCCGAACTCGCGTGCCAGCTCGGCGGCACCGCCCGCATCTGCGGTGACAACGGGCGCGCCTGTTGCGAGCGCCTCCAATGTGGCGAGCGAGAAGGTCTCGTAGGGGCCGGGCTGGATGACCAGGTCGGCGCTGCCGAAGGCGGCTGCGACGGCCTCGGGGGATGTGAGATAGGGCAGCCGCTGCACCTCCGGGAAGGTCCGGACGAAGCGCGCTACCGCGCCCTCCAGCGGCCCCTTTCCGCCGATGATCAGCTGGAAGCGGGCCGGGTCGCGGAAGGCGGGATAGGCCTGCATCAGGAGGTCGATGCCCTTCTCGGGCGCGAGGCGTGCGAGGTAGAGGAGCCGACGCGGAGCCGCAGTAGCAGCGATGCCCGAATTCGCCGCATCGACGCTCGGGTGGAAGCGTTCGGTGTCGACGCCGAGCGGAGTGCGGAAGAGGCGCGTGACACCGAAGGCGGCCAGCTTGTCGACCACATACTGGCTGGCGCCGAAGGTTGCAGACAAGCTCCCGTAGGCGCGGCCGCAATGGCGCTCGGCGAATCCCGTTGCCCAGCCGCCGAAGCCCTGTCCGAGCCGCTTTGCGTAGGGCCGGACATAGGTGTCGGGATAGTCGGCGTGGTAGAAGCCAACAAGGGCGGTGGCCTCGAGACGGCCGAGCCTTCGCAGGGCGTTTCGCACATGGCGGGGCAGCGTGTAGACGGAGCCGAGCTCGATGAGGTCGGGCTGGACGAGGCTGAGCGCCCAGGTGAGGTCGCCGGCGTGGACGATGGAGCGGTAGCCGGAGCGGCCGAGCGGCAGGCCGGGAACCTCGATGCGGGTAGCGCGACCGATCTGTTCGACCTTGCGCGCGGGGCCGGGGACGATCAATGCATAGTCCACATCGGTGCGCTCGGAGAACCAGCGGAGCTTTGCTTCGTGGTAGGTCCGGACGCCACCGCCCGTAGGCGAGTAGAGATTGTTGATGTCGCAGACTTTCAAGCGAGGACCTCACGACCGTGCGCACCACTAGCCCAACGAACCGGCCAAGACCAACTCTCGCCGCGCTGCTCCTGGTCGGACTTGTCACTGCTTGCGGCAAACAGGCCGAGACACCGAGCGCAGTTGCGGCGGCCGGCGTCGCCGCTGCGTCTGCGCCGAAGGCCGCGCCGGCGCCCGACCCCGACGAGGTGCGGCTCGATCGCTGGCGCCGAAGCGGCGACCTCGTTGCGCTCACAGAACTCTGGCGGGCGCAGATGGCCTCCAATGATGCGGCGAAGTGGGAGCCGCTCCTTCAGTCTACCGCCTTTGGCGTCACCCGGTTGCGCGGTGGAAAGGTTCCGGCCGAACTGCGCGAAGCACTCGCGGCCTTCGCCTCGGCGGAGGGGATTGGGCAGCATCGACGCATCGACCCACGGCTCGTGCTGCCGGTCGCCGAGCTGCTCTGGGACCAGCGCGACGCGGCAGCGGTGCTGCGGCTCGCGGCGACCTTCGGCAAGCCGCCGCACGAGCAGGGCTACAGGTTCCTGCGCGCGGCGGCAGACGAGGTGGCCTCGAAACAGCCGGCAACCGTGACCGCGACCGGAAGCTGCAACATTGTCTTGGACGGCGCTGCTGCGGAGGCTGGGAAACCGACCAGCACGGCACCCGGGAGCCACACCGTGGGCTGCGCGGGAGCCCCGCCGCGTGTCGTTCGCGTGGGGCCCGGCGAAGCCGCAAACATCACGCTGCCGTAGCCGCGCCGCTCAGGCTGGGGCGATCTGCTTGTAGAGGATGATGAGGGCGTCGCCCGGCGCATAGAAGTCAGCGAGGTTGGCCGAAACTTCGTATCCGAGGTCGAGGTAGAACTGCAGCGTCTTGCCGTAGCTCTCTTTGGAGGAGGTCTCGAGGCGCAGATTTGCGCCGCCCTCTGCGCGGAGCAGCTGCTCGAGGTCGAGGATGAGCGCTCGTCCGAGACCCTTGCCGCGGACGGAGGCGTCGACGGCGATCCAGTAGAGGTCGAAGGTGCGCGCGGTCATCGGGGTCGGCCCCCAGCAGATGTAGCCCGCGACCCGCTCGCCCTGCTCCTCCGCAACCACGAGGACGTTGGCAAAGTAGCCGGTCGTCGCAGGGTCGCTGATGGCGCCGTCGATGAGCTCAAGCGCGACCTCGACCTCCTCTGCGGTGAAGTTCTCGATGCGCTGCAAGAGGGCCTGCAGCGGCGCCCGGTCGGCGGCCTCGATGGTGCGGATCTTCATCTGTCGGCTCCCATGGCAGCAAGGGCGATGGTCTCAATCAGGTCGGCGTAGGAGAGGCCCGCAGAGGCTGCCGCGATGGCCATTCCGGCCTCCGGGTGGAGGTCGCAGTTGGGGTTGAGATCGATGACGCGTGGCAGCCCATCCGCGCCGAGCCGCATGTCGACGCGGGCGTAGGAGGTGGAGCCGATGGCAGCGAGCGCCGCGCGGGCCTGATGGTCGATCTCGGCGAGCAGTTCGGGCGCGAGGAGGTGGGCCACAGGGCGACTTACCGCAGCGTACTCCGGTGAGTCTTCGTTCCACTTGCAGTCGTAGGTCACGATGGGCGCATAGCCCTCGGGATAACCGGAAAAGTCGATGCGGGTGGGGATGGTGATGGCGCGCTCTGGCGCAGGCAGCACGGCCACATTGATCTCGTCGCCGGGCAGGTAGGCCTCGAGCAGGATGGGGCCGCCGATGGTCTGTCGGAGCCAGGCGACACGGGCCGCGAGCGCTGCATGGTCGTGCACGATCGAGGCCTGATCGATGCCGATGGAGGCGTGTGTCTGCGCCGGTTTCACGAAGAGCGGGTAGTCGCGCGGGAGCTCTTCCACCGCCGCGTCCGGCAGCAGCACCGAGCCCGCTGCGATGCGCACGCCGGCTGCTTGCAGACAGCTCCGAACGGCACCCTTTGCGTAGGCAATCTCCAGCGTCTTGGAGCCCGCCCCGGTGAAGGGGATACCGAGCCGTTCAAGCGCTGCTGGCGCCTCACGCTCCCGCGTGGAGTCGCCGCCGAGCGACTCGACAAAGTTGAAGACCACCTCAGGCGCGAAGGGCGCAAGCAGCTCTCCGAGCGCGGCCACGGAGTCAGAGACCGTGACGATGTTCACCAACCAGCCGCGCTCCGACAGCGCAGCCCGAACCGCCTCTGCAGTCTGCGCCACCTCGGCATCGGCATCGAGCGAGCGGAGGAGCTCCTCCGAGGCGGCTCGTCCTGCATCGAGATAGTCGTTATTGTGAAGCACGACGCAGCGGTGGCCGGCGTGCGAACCAGGCCCAGCCATCAGCGCTGCCCGTTGCTGCTGCGCGCCTTCGCCAGTTCGGCCTTTCGCTCGCGCTGACGCTCGCGGTGACGACGGATGGCAGGCGCCAGAATCTCACCAATGAGGTCGCGATAGGTGAGCCCCGCAGCAGTGGAGATGAGGCAGAGATCGGACCATCCGGGCGTGAGCCCGGGGAGCGGATTGCACTCGATGAAGTTCACGCGACCCTCCGCATCGAGACGGAGATCGATGCGGGCGACATCGCGGCAGCCAAGCGCAGCGAAGGCCTCCTTCGCGACCCGCTCAATCTCTCGGCCGAGCGCGGGATCTACCTGCGGCGGGCAGTCGTAGCGGAGCCGCTTGGACCAATCGAGCTTGTCTTCGAAGGTGTAGACGGGGAAGGCCTCATCGGGATTGATGAAGACGATCTCCATGGCCGGCAGCGCCTTGGGACGGGTCTCGCCAAGGAGCGCGACCGTGAACTCACGGCCGGTGAGAAACTCTTCGACGAGCGCTGGGTGGCCATAGCGTGTGGCGAGCTCTCGCGCGGTAGCGCGGAGGTCGGCTTCGTTGGTGACGACGCTGGAGGCGAACACGCCCTTGCTGCTCCCTTCTGCGGCCGGCTTGACGATGACGGGGAAGCGGAGGTCCTTGGGCAGCTTCTCTTTGCCGGTCTCCATGACCACGAAGTTCGGTGTGGAGATGCCGTGCTGTCGCACGACGCGCTTGGCGAGCACCTTGTCGAGCGTGATGGAGAGGGTCGCCGGATCGGAGCCGGTGTAGGGGATGTCGAGGAGCTCGAGCAGCGCCGGCACCTGCGACTCGCGGTTACGGCCGCGGAGCCCTTCGGCCACATTGAAGACCACATCCACGTTGGCAACCGCGAGCAGGCTCGGAAGCTCCGGCGTGGCCTCGAGGTCGATGACCTCGTGGCCGTAGGATGCGATGGCGTCGTGGATGGCCGCGATGGTCTTGGGGGAGTCATACTCCGCCTCGGCATCGTAGTCGCCGGCAGCCTGCGGCGCAGAGCGCTTGAGGTTGAAGGTGAAACCGACGCGGAGCGGCCGCTTGCCGGTCCGGCGCGGCACCGGCCAGGCCAGCCCCTGGCGGGTGGCAGCGCTTCGGAGGATGGCGTCGAGGACGGCCTCCACGGCTCCAAGTCCAACCTGCGCGGCGGATACATAGAGGTCAGAGCCGGGTCGGAGACTGGGCAGCGGATCCACATCGAT
>CAIWGR010000202.1 GCA_903912275.1 uncultured delta proteobacterium | reverse complement strand
GGATGAATCCGAAACACGGACGGTGGGTATGCACCCGGGACAGGGATGGTGGGTATGCACCTGGGACAGGGATGGTGGGTATGGATCCGGGACATGGACGGTGGGTATGGATGCGCGCCGGTTTGGGGGATGTGGCGGTGCGTCACATGAATCCCAGGGCGTCGCCCTAGGTTAACACATGTCGCCCCGTTGGGGCTTGAACGCGCGAAGGACCGCGCCATGCCGCAGTCACATTCCAACAGCCACCGAGGCTGAGCTGCCATGAGCACCGGGTTCCGTGTGCCCCAAAGGGGCAGGCGTTGGTCTGGGGCCTACTACCCAACCCTGGGCAACCCGTCCACAATCTTCATGTTTCGACGCTCACCCAGCGGCTGCAGGCACGGTAACGCCCAGACCGGGGAGGGCGCCCCGCAGCTTTCTTCACCATACCCCGCAACAACGGCGCGCAGACGACGACAAGATCAGAGTCCAAGACTCCGAGGCCTGTCATGCTCGAGCACTTTATCGACGCTCCGCTCCCGTCTCATCCCCACAACTGGCAGGAATGGCGGGGCAGCTCGCTTCGCCAGGCCGGCCTTCCGAAGGGTCAGCTGTTCTGTGTCAGACTTGCGAAATATTACGAAAAACATTATTCTGTGCAAGCAATGCACAAGTCTGCGACCCACTTCATCGATGACCTCGTCAGCCGAGGTCAGTACCACTTTACCACCGCGGAGGCCGCGGCGGAGCTGGGGCGCTCTCTCCCTGCCACCCGCGCTGCACTCCGTCGGCTCAAGGAGGCTGGGCGCATCGCAGACCCCGCGCGGGGCTTCTTCGTCATCGTTCCGCCCGAGTATCGCCGCCTTGGCTGCCTTCCGCCGGCGCAGTTCGTGCCGCAGCTCATGGAGCACCTCGGTGAGACCCACTATGTGGCGCTGCTGAGCGCCGCCGAGCTGCTCGGCGCGGCCCATCACCGCCCGCAGGCCATGCAGGTCATGGTCGCGACGAACCGACGAGCGATTGTCTGCGGTGCGGTGCAGGTTCGCTTCTTTGCTCGCGGCGACCTGCGAGCCACACCGACAGTGCGCCTGTCTACGCCGCGCGGTATGGTCACGGTGGCGTCAGCGGAGGCGACCGCCATCGAACTGGTGGGCTACGCGCAGGCCTGCGGCGGCCTGGAGCAGGTGGCGACCGTGATTGCGGAGCTGGCGGAGGCGCTGGACGGCGAGAAGCTCGCCGTGGCAGCACTGCAGGCGCCTGCGGCCTGGGTGCAGCGGCTGGGCTACCTGCTCGACCTGACCGGCCACTCCGACCTGGCGGACCACCTGCTGCCGGGTCTGGAAGGCAGGAGCGCCGAGGTGGTCCCGCTGGTCGCCGAGCTCTCTCGCACCGGCGCGGAGCGAGACGCTCGGTGGCGCATCGCAGTGAACGCCTCGCTCTCCTTCGACACATGATTCCCCGCGACTTCATCACCGCGTGGCGAAGCGAGGCGCCGTGGGTGCAGGACCGGCAGGTGGAGCAGGACCTCGTCATTTCGCGCGCGCTCGTCGAACTGTTTGCCCACCCGCTGCTTGCCGACGGCCTGGCCTTCCGCGGCGGTACGGCGCTCTACAAACTCCATCTCCGTCCTGCAGCGAGGTACTCGGAAGACATCGACCTCGTGCAGGTGCACCCCGGCGCCATCGGTCCCTTCATGGACGCCATCCATGCGGTGATCGACCCATGGCTGGGGCTGCCTCGCTGGAAGCAGACCGACGGGCGCGTGACACTCGTCTATCGCTTCCTCTCGGACGAGCAACCGCCCGTCTCGCTGCGCCTCAAGATTGAGGTCAATGTGCGGGAACACTTCGCGGTCTATCCGCTTGAGCGGAGGAGCTTCGAGGTCGCATCGCGCTGGTTTCGTGGTGCGGCGAGCGTCGCGACCTACGACATCGATGAGCTCCTCGCGACCAAACTGCGGGCGCTCTATCAGCGCAAGAAGGGCCGCGATCTCTTCGACCTCGCACTGGCGCTCGAACGGCAGGTCTGCGCCCCGGAGCGGGTTGCCGAGACCTTCTGCCGCTACATGCGAGAAGAGGGTGCAAGCGTCTCGCGCGCGCTCGTGGAGCAGAACCTTGCAGCCAAGGCTCGCGACTCCATGTTCTCGGCCGACATGTCGCCGCTGCTGGCAGCAGGCTTTGCGTGGGAACCATCTCAAGCCTTCGAGAGGGTGCAGTCTGAACTCGTTGCACTGCTGCCCGGAGCACCCTGGAGAGGGTAGGCGGCGTAGGGCATCGGCTGCCGCCGTTGCGCGCCCCGCAGCTTTCTTCACCTTACCCCGCAACAACGGCGCGCAGACGACGATAACTTCAGAGTCCAAGACTCCGAGGTCTCGTTTGCCACGCCGCCGTCCACATCTCCTCCCCGCCGTTGCGCCGTTGTTTCCGATCGAGGCGCGCTTCATGTCCCTGATGCGCACGGGCGAGGTGCCGGGCTCCGCGCGGGAGCAACATCCGCGGCCGCGGCACACCCTCTTCATCGACCTCTTCGTCGATGCCCAGAGCCCGCTCTCGCCCGTCTGGGGGCCGCTTCGGAGGCTGCTTGCAGGCCGTCAGATAGCGGTGGAGGTGGAGGCGGGCGCGCTCTCCGAGGAGAAGCTCCGCTACCACATCGCCAAGTCGCTGCTGGCGACCGAGGCGGGTCGGCGCGGCGCGCTTGTTGTCATCTGTCGCAAGGCACCCTGGCGCCGCTTGCGCGAGTTCGAGGCGCAGGAGGTCGAG
>CAIWGR010000201.1 GCA_903912275.1 uncultured delta proteobacterium | reverse complement strand
GTAGCCCAGTGAGTAGCTCAGGCTGAGGTCGGCATAGGACCAGCTGAGGTCTGTGCCGAGGCTCAGGTCGCCGTACCGGTGCTGGAACAGGTCGTCGGGCGTGATGCCCGCCGACGCGCCGCCGCTGAAGCTGATGCTTGCGCCGCTGTCGCCAAGTTCGAAGCCGCTGTACGACACGCCCAGGCTCGGGCTCGAGAAGCAGACCGTGCGAAGGGGGTTGCCGTAGCAGCCGCCCGAATACTTCGAGAGGTAGGTGGTCATACCTGTATCGAGGCTCACACCGATCTCGTCGTTCACGCTGTAGCTTGCGTTCAGCGAGTAGGTGTTCGTCACCACGCCGCTGGAGACAAACTCCGGCCGGAAGATGGTGCCGAGCGAGCTGCGGACGCCTGCCGTGACGGTGATGTCGACGGGCAACAACTTCTCTGCGGCTGTAACGTCGGGGGCGCTGATCGTCGCGCTCGTCGCGGCGCTTGCGAGGTTTGCCGTCGCCGCGTCTACAACGGGCGCAATTTCGGCAGCCGGAGCAGGTGACGCCTCTACCGCGGGCGCAGGCTGGAATTCAGGGGCTGCAACGGGCGTTGCGTCCACGCCGGAGCCCTCAACGTTGATGGGCTCGGCCGGCTGAGGCTGTCCGGAACCCTCGGGCGCCAGTTCATCCGCGACCGCGAGGGCGGGCGAGAGAAGGGTGAGGGCAAAAGCTACACGACGAAAGTAGGCCACGAAGCCTCCTAGAAAATCTTGCTGCGTCAACGCGGTCCAGATGGCTCAGTTACTGCGGGAAAGGGTCGAAGAGAGGCGTTCTGGATGCGCGATGGGGACTGCAGTTCCTCCATCTCGCCGACACTCTCTCGCCACGAACCGAAGTCTGAGCGAATTCTGCGGCTAGCCTCCTCTCTACCGACCGTCAACGGGACTTTGCGTTGAACAGGTTGCCCGTTCTCGCGCCCGGGAGGGGGTCGCAACATCCTCATCCCGGCAGGTGAATCTTCTGCTTCTCAGGATGCCGCTGGTAGAAGATGACGGTACGCCCCACCCAGGCGATCGCGTCGGCCTTGGTCTTCTCGTGAACCCAGAGCGCGAAAGCTTCGCGGCTCACGGGTGCCGCGTCGAGCAGCTTTACTTTGATCAGCTCATGGTCGAGTAGACCGCGGCGAATCGCAGCCACGAGACCGTCGCTCAGCCCGGCACGGCCCACCATGACGATCGGCTTCACCTCGTGTGCCAGCCGGCGGAGCTTTTCGCGATGCAGCGCTGTCCGCTTCGGGCTGAGTTTGAGAATCAGCGCACCGCGCGCCATGCCGGCAACGGCAGCCTCCAGCCGCTCGACCTCCGGATCGGGGAGCG
This sequence comes from uncultured delta proteobacterium, assembly GCA_903912275.1. Taxonomy (GTDB): domain Bacteria; phylum Myxococcota_A; class Bradymonadia; order REDH01; family REDH01; genus CAIWGR01. Next base: position 21,084 of record CAIWGR010000201.1, on the reverse strand, counting down.
CGGCCTCGGGAGCCGGCGTCGCTTCGACCGCTTCGGCGGTGTTCTCTTCAGGGGTGTCGGACATACAGTTTGCTCAGGATAGAGAGGGCCGCGAAGGCGGCGCGGGGGGGCGTCTGGTAGTGGGTTGAGGCCAGAGGCACAAGCAGAGGCGTCCTCTGCGAATGGGTTGGTGCTGCCGGCGCACCATCCGACCAGCTCGAGCGCACCCATCGCGCTTCCGAAACATCTAAATTCGTGGCAACTCACTCTGCAGTCGTCTAGGGGGAGCGCCTCCCCAGAGCGGGTCACAGGTAGGCTCAGACATTGAATCTCGAAAACCTCCAGAAAATCCGTAGCGTTGGTCGGGACGAACTCGGCGAAGTGCATGTCTGCGAGCTCGCGGGTTTTGCAGGTCAGATCGCGCTCAAGGAGTTCGACGCATGGACCCTGGCAGACGCTCCAGGCCGCGAGAAGTACCGGGAGGTGGTTGAGCGACTTATCGCGACGCCCTCCGCACGCTCGCCGAGGCTGCTTGCGCTCGAGATGTCGGATCAGAAGGCGCGCCAGGCCACCGAGTGGGTGGATGGCGCCTCGCTGACCTCCATCGTGAGCGTCAAGAAGGGGCTCTCCGGTGACCAGGCAAGCGAGATCTGCCTCGGCATTCTTGCTTCGCTCGAGGATCTTCACGCGAAGGTCGGCGCCCACGGCGCGCTCACCCCCAACAAGGTGCTCCTCACGCATGGGCTGAGCGCCGACGGTGTGATGGTCACCGACCCCTGCCAGCATCTCCTCTACAGCGTCTCCGACCCGCTCAAGGTGGTCACGGAATCGCCGGAGCGGTTTGTCGGCCAGCCGGCCTTCCTCTCGCCAGAACAGGTTGAGGGGCAGCCCCCCACCGTTGCTTCCGACATCTACGTCGTCGGCCTGATCCTCTACTACATGGTCACCGGCGTCAGCCCCTTCGCGTCGAGTTCCGCGACCCGGACGCTTCGACGCCAGATGGCGGAGCAGCCGCTCCCGGTCGCGCTTGCGAAGGCCTCCGTCAAGCTGAGCCCTGCCATCGAGAACGCCATCACGACGGCGCTCCAGAAAGACCCGCAGCAGCGCTTCGCTTCGGTGGCGGCCTTCCGTGCGGCGCTCTCTGACGAGCACTCCGTATCGGATGTGGGGGCGCGAACCTCCAGCGGCGCCGGCATTGAGGCCATCAGCGGCTCCTTCGTTGCAGCGCTCGAATCCAGCATCGCGCCTGCTCCGCCCTCTTTGCGGCAGACCGGCCAGATGGCGACCATCAAGAAGAAGGCGAGGACGCAGACAGCTGCGCCGCTGGTTGTCGTGAACCTCGATACAGCGCCGCCGTCCGAACCCGCACTTAAGGTGGAGGCCTCTCCGGTCGTCGAGGACACCGATCCGCGCTCACCCATCGCCCCGGCCTCGCCGTCTGCCCCGCTCGAGGGAGAGAGTGTCATCGCCGCAGCGGCTGTTACTCCGACCACCGCTGGATTTGTCTCCAAGATGACGCCCCCGCCGGTCGCAGACGAGGAGGCTCCGAGCGAGCCTCCCGCGCGGGTCGGCAGCGAGTCTTCCACCTGGCGCAACGATGCCGGAGGAGACTGGTTCGATGTGGGCGACGATGCATCCAGCCTCACCGACCATCTCGCGGAGCGCGAGGCACAGGCGCTGCAATCCGGCTCCGGCATCCCCTCGGGCGCCAAGGCCGTGATTGTCGTGGTGCTGCTCATTGCCCTCGCGCTGCTCGTCCTGCTTCTCGTGATGACGACGGGGCGCTAGTCGAGCTCGGCTCCCACGGGCTGGTAGAGCAGTTCTTCGTTGATGTGTGGCCCGTGCATCGTCGGGTCCTTTGCGATGGAGACACGGTCGCGCACCGGACGAGCGCGGTACTTCGACTTCTTCGATTTGGAGACATCGACCCACAGATAGGTCGACTCCCGCGCGTCGAGGTGGACGAAGCCGCTGTGGGGATAGACGCCGACGCCCACCCGCGCGAAGGTGGCCTCGGCAAACTCCGTGATCTCCTGCAGCGAGACGCCGGGCATGTTGAAGTCACAGGCCCGCCCTTGACCGTGTCTCGAGCCCTCGGTGGCGTTGAGGAAGCGGGTTCGATATCCGCTCACCACGCGCAGCTCAGCGTCAAAGTGCTGGCCTACCAGATAGAGCATCTCGAGCAGCCGCGTATCGATGGAGCGGGTTCGATGGTTTCGTTGATCGCGCAACAGATGCGACGCTTGGCGTACCGCATCCTGCGTCATGCGTCCTGCGCGGTCGTAGAGCTGGATGCGAGCCCGCTCGCGGGTGTTGACGGAGTAGAGCCGGAGTTCACCGGGCTTGACCTCGCTTCGGTTCTCGGCGGCGAGCCGGCGCTGGATGCTGACAGGACGCGGGTCGGCCTCTGGTGCGACCTCCAGCCGTGCGAGGTTGAGCGCCTCATCGACGATGAGCCAGGCACCGGTGAGGGCGTCTGTCCGCGGCCCTCCGGAGCGCATTGCGGGGAGCGCGTCCTCGGGGTTGGTGATGCCCGTGGAGGAGCGGTCGAGCGCGGCGTGCAGGCAGCTCACTGCGTCTCCGCAGGGAGCGGGTGCAGGCGCAAGGAGATCGTCGATGTTGCCCGACAGTGGCGCCGCTGCGGCGGGTCGGCCGACGAGCGTTGCGGCGACAAGCAGGAGCAGGGCAGCCCCATGGAGCATGGCGCGCGTCATGCGTTGCGGGAGGCTGGGTGAAGGCGCTCGAACAGCAACGCAGCGAGGTCACGGTAGCTCTTCGCGCCGCGCGAATTCTTGTCGTGCGAGAAGATGTCGAGCCCCACGGACTGTGCCTTGGCGAGGCTCGTGGTGACCCCGATGCGGACGGGCAGGATTGCCTCTGCAAACTGTCCGGAGAGTTCAGCAAGGACTGTGTCGTTGAGCGACCCGTTTCGGGTGTCGACACGGGTGAGAACGATGCCGGCGAGGTCGAGCGACGGGTTGAGCCGGGTTCCGATGGTGGAGAGTGTCCGGATGAGCGATTCGACGCCGCGCACGGCGAGCGGCGAGAGGTCGCAGGGGACCAGCACGAGGTCTGCAGCCGTCAGCGCCGCAACGGAGAGGTTGCCGAGGTTTGGCGGGCAGTCGAGCAGGATGAGGTCGTAATGGGTCCGCGCGACGCGGAGGGCGTCGCGGAGCAGCATCTCCTTTCCGATGCGCGAACCGACGATGGACTCTGTCTCGGCGAGCCTGGTGTCTGCGGAGGTGATGTCGAGCCCATGAAGCCGTGTCGGGACGACGATGTCGAGCAGGTCTGCGTCGCCACGCTCGTCGAGCAGGACGGTGGAGATGGCGCCGCCGCCGGGCTGAAGCAGGGCGCTGAGTGCGGCACGAACATGGCCCTGCGGGTCGAGGTCGAGGAGCAGGACTTTGCGCTTGTGCACCGTAGCGAAGGCCGCAGCGAGGTTGACCGCGGTGGTGGTCTTTCCGACGCCGCCCTTCTGCGAGGCGATGGCAATCACCGTCGCGTGGTGATTTCCGTTGGCGTGCCTGGCGGGACGCTCCATGACGCGACGGAGGCCGTCGCGAAGCAGACTGCGCATCTGGGTTCCTCTCCGAAAGATGCTGCCAACTGCGAGGGATTGCGTCGGGTGTCAAGCAGCAAGTGCGTCAGAGGCCCGCGGAAGCGTTCAAAGACTTCGGGTTGCAGTTGTGCGGCAGACAGGTAGAATGTCCGTTTGAAAGGCTAAGATTCTCGGGGAGCCGCGGCTCTCCTGTTGCGAGGCAGACGATGCAGATTCGTTCGATTCATCAGATGTTTGCACTGGTCGTTCTGATTCTCTCGTCAGGCCTCGCGGCCTGCAGCAGCGACCCTGCCTGTACGACGAGCACAGACTGCGACCGCGGCAAGGTCTGCGATAACGGCAACTGCGCCGTCTTCGCCTGTGCGGGTGACGAGGGGTGTGCGAACGAACTCACCGCCGGCTTTCAGGAGTCATGTGCCTTCCTCGGCAGCGACGGGAGCTTTGATCCTGCCGCCCCCGGTGTGTGCACATCAGAGGAGTGTCAGGGCAATCGCGACTGCGAGGCGGGAACCACCTGCATTCAGGGCGTCTGTTACGCGGGTGCCGACCTCTGCGCCGGTGTGACCTGCTCTGCGGAGCAGACCTGCAACCCTTCGAACGGACTTTGTGAAGCTGCCGTCAGCGACCCCTGCGCGGGTGTCTCCTGCCCGACGGGCCAGACCTGCAATCCCGATACGGGCCTCTGTTCGGGCGCCACCGACCTCTGCTCCGGCGTCACCTGCGCCACGGGCCAGAGCTGCAGTGGGGCGACGGGCCTTTGTCAGGACAACGTCGCCGCCGGCAGCCTCTGCGCCGCCTGCACGAGCGACGCCGCCTGCACGAACGGAAAGTGCGTAACGCTCGCCGCCGGCAGCTTCTGTGGCCAGAGTTGCACCGCCAACACCGATTGCCGCACCGGCTTCACCTGCTTCGACTTCTCCGGCACCATCGGAAAGCAGTGTATCCCCCAGTCGGGCCGCTGCGACGATTGCAACGCGCAGGGCTGCAGCGACGGTCAGTACTGCGAGGTCAATACCGGCAACTGCAGGCCCGCGACCGCCTCCTGCGCAGCCTGCCTGAACGACCTCCAGTGCGGCGCCGGCGCCGTCTGCGCCCAGCTGGGCACGGGACGCGTCTGCCTCGATACCTGCACGGGCGGCGGTTGCGCATCGGAATATACCTGCAGCACCACCGCAGTCCCCGGCAGCCAGCTCTGCGCACCCTCCACGGGCTCATGCACCAGCTGCAATCTCAACGCCAGCTCCTGCAGCGGCGGCACCCCTGTGCTCGACCCCATCGCCTGCCGCTGCGTCGGCTGCGTTTCGGCCGCCAACTGTGCTGCGGGAGAGACCTGCACAGCGTCGGGACAGTGCCTCGCACAGAGCGGCACCTGTACGACCTCCACCGACTGCGGTGCGACAGGATACTGCGTCGAAGGGTTCTGCGTCGACTGTCTCACCGCGTCGGACTGCGCCGGCAGCGACCTCTGCGTGCGCGGCGCCTGCTCCCCGTGTACCTGCCCCACGGGACAGACCTGTGACCGCACGGGCGCCTGTGTCGACCAGCCTACGGGCGGCTGCGTCGACGATGTGCAGTGCATCCAGCAGGCGCAGACGCTGGGCGACTCCGGTCAGGGTGCCACCTGCGACACGGCGACCGGAAGCTGCTTCATCCTCTCGGTCTGCAACGCGCCAGGCGGCGGAGCTCCCACCCGCTCCGACCCATTCAACGCGCCGTGCGGCGGCTCGACCACCTGCACCTTCGACATCCTCAGCACCACGGGTCGATGCAACGGCTGTAGTTCCGCGGCAGACTGCCGCACCGGTGAGAGCTGCTATGATTGCCAAGGCACGACCGTCTGCGTGGATGCAGGAACGCTCGGCCCCTTTGGTGCCATCCTCTGCACGCTGCGCTAGGGCGCGCTACTCGCCCTTGGCAGTCGATTCGCCGCGGCGGGCCTCGTTTACGGTATGCCACGTCGCAGCTGCGCTATCCGCGGCGGCCTTTGCGACCCGGTCGTTTGCCTTGTCTGCGATACGGCTGCGGAGCCCGTAGAGCGACTCGAGGAGCTCCGGATAGTATCCCGCCAGCGCCTCCTGCTCGATGGACTGAAGCAGCGCTTCGGCTTCGCGACGCATCCCGAAGCGGGTGTCGATGGCAGCAAGAAGGAGCCTCGACGAGGCGGCGGCCTGCGGCATCCCCGCCTTGTCTGCATAGGTCGCCTGTTGCGCGACCAGGGTGTGACAGTCGGCCATGGAGGCCTCCGTAGGCTCCTCGTCGGCACCCACGCCGCAGGAGAGCCGAATGAGTCCGTCGAGCGCCACCATCGCGTCGCTCCAACCGCCCGCGGCTACGAAGCCGTCGACCGCTTGCACAAGGGAGGCGGCTGCGCTGCGCTTGTTGTCCAACTCCAGTGACAGCTCCGCTGCATGGAGGAAGAGACGGGAGCGTGCTTGCGAAGGTGGGGCCTCTGCGAGTGACTCGCGGATGTCGGTCAGCAGCGCCATCGCGGTGCGCTGTTCGCCGGCACCGAGCAGGGCGGCGACCCGCTTGAGCTGCAGCACCGATTCAAGCATGAGCGGCAGCTCTTTGAGTTCGACGGCTGCGCTGCCAAGGACCAGCGCGGCCTGGGCGCCATCCTGTTGGCCGAGCGCCTCTGCCAGCAGGTAGTAACTGCGCAAGACGAGATCGTCCCGCTTGGCAGTACGCGCATCGTTCTGGAGCGTCTGTGCAAGTGCGGCTGCCTGCAGCGAATCGTTGCCGCGAAGCGCGGTCTCGACAGCCTCAACGCGGCTGTCCCACATCATGTCGGGGTTGGGCTGCAGCGCAGAGAGTGTCGCGCTCCGCTGGCGGTCGACCATGCCAGCAGCCTCCAGGCCCACGCTGTCTGCGAGCGCAGCGCGGATGTCGAGCGTGTTGAGTTCCGCCCGCTGGTCCTGCTTCTCTCGCGCATCAGCAATGGCAAGGGAGATGACCCGGAGCGCGTCGCCATCGAGCCCCAGCGCGTTGAGATTGGCTGCGTAGATTTCGGTAAGGTGAGAACGAAGCCCCGCAGGCAGCCCCTCCCGCGCGAGGGCGTCTCTGGCGATCAGCACCGCCTCCGCGAAGTCGCCGCGTCGGCTTGCGGCAGAGGCAAGCAGGCTTGGAGCCATGAGGTGGGGGAGGTCGGTCGGTTTGGTCGCCGGCAGCGCGAGGCCGCCGGGCAACATGCGGATGGCGGTCATCCTGCTGTCGACGGGCGGCTCACCGACAACCAGGTTGGTGACCGCGGCGGCGCCCCCGGCGAACGACCAGCCGAGTACAACGCCGAGGTCGCTGTAGGAGAGTTTGCGCTCGATGATGCGCCCCGGCTCGCTCTCGGACGGGTCTACCTTTTCGGCGAGCGCGCGGATCGCGAGGTTGGTCACCCCCTGTTCTGCAGCCAGGCTTGATAGCTCCTCCATCCAGCTGTCCATGGGGGGCTCATCGCCCTCGGCGCTCTGGGCGACATGGATGGTAACGAGTTGCGGCGCGCTGCGCTCGGGCCCGGTGAGCATGGCGATGCCCTTTGCGGGTGCCGTGCCCTGGACAACTGCAGCGATGGCGACATCACCATCGATGCGTTGGACCTGAGCGATCGCAACCATGCGGTCCGAGATGCGCTCGGGGCAGCGCTCGAGGTCGAGGTCGAGCAGGGCATACCGCTCTCCGGTAGCGAGCCTGCGCGCCTTCGCACCTGCGAGCGCGACGGAGCGGTCGGCGCTCCGGGTGAAGGCCACCAGCTCCTTCCCGGTTGGTGCCGGCTCAAAGCTGGTAACGGGGGCAAAGGTTGTGGCCGCGAGTGCGTCGCGGAGTTGCAGGCCGAGTACGGTCGCATTGGCGGGCCGCTCGGGCAGTTGGCTGCGGCAGAGGTAGCCGAGGAGCGGCGGCGCGGAGGTGAGTGGCCAGGGCTGCGCCTGCACCGCCTGCCAGGTAGTCTTGGCGAGTCCCTTGGAGCCGCCGAGCATCCAGCCTCGGTCTGCGCTGAGGGTGAGCCTTGCCGGCTGCGCCTCCATGATAGCCGCCTCGTGCCGTGCTGCGCTGCTGGCGGCGCATCCTGATGCAGCGAGTCCCAGGAGCAGCAGAAGCGAGGGACGGGTCAGCATGAGATCTCGGGGAGGGCGTATCTTGGGTCGTCGTGGGGAGTCGCGCGGGTCGGCTCAGACCTCGGCGATCTCCTTCTCTTTCTTCGATACTGCGTCGTCCACTTTCGCGACACCCTTGTCCGTCAACTCCTGCACCTTTGCGGTTGCGCGGCGGGCGTCGTCTTCGGAGAGTTCGCTGTCTTTCTGGAGCTGCTTGATGAGCTCATTGGCGTCGCGGCGCGCGTTCCGAATGATGATCTTGGCATCTTCCCCGAGCTTGCGGGCCTGCTTGGCGAGGTCGTTCCGTCGCTCGCCCGTCAGGGGCGGGATGGGCAGCCGGATCATGGTGCCGTCGTTGGTCGGCGTCAGCCCGAGGTCGCTCTGGTGGATGGCGCGCTCAATCTGGCCGAGCACACCCTTCTCCCAGGGCTGCACCGTGATCATGCGGGGCTCTGGGACCTTGACGGTTGCGATCTGCGTGAGCGGCGTCATCTGCCCGTAGTAGTCGAGCTTGATGTCATCGAGGATGGAGGCGGTGGCGCGGCCCGTACGGATGCGAACCAGGTCGCGACTCAAGGCTGTGATGGCCTTGTCAAAGGAGAGCAGGAGGTCGTTTTCGATATCGTCGAGCATGATTGCCTCAAGGAGTCTGTGGCAGGCCGGCAGCAGCGTGGCCACGGTATGCCGAAGTTTCGTACAAACCTCAACGCCGGAAGCGTTACGCGAACTCGAAGGGTGGCGAGAGCGTTCCGTCGATGACGGTGCCGATGTCCTCGCCGAGCGCTACGCGACGGAGGTTGCCCCGCTCGCGGAGGTTGAAGACGACGATGGGCAGGTTGTTTTCTTTGCAGAGCGCGATGGCCGTGCTGTCGAGGACCTTGAGGTTCTGCGCGAGCACGGTGTCGTAGGAGAGCCGGCTGTAGCGCTTGGCCTCGGGGTGGGTCTTGGGGTCGGCCTCGAAGACGCCGTCCACCTTGGTTCCCTTGCAGATGACCTCTGCGTGAATCTCCATGGCGCGCAGACAGCCTGCCATATCGGTGGTGAAGTAGGGGTTGCCGGTGCCTGCGGCGAAGATGACGATACGTCCCTTCTCGAGGTGTCGGACAGCGCGCCGACGGATGTAGGGCTCTGCGACCTCCTGCATGGCGATGGCAGACAGCACGCGGGTGAAGAGCCCCAGCCGCTCAAGCGCATCCTGCATCGCAAGGGCGTTCATGCAGGTTGCAAGCATGCCCATGTAGTCAGCGGAGGCACGGTCCATCCCCTTCGCGCTTGCAGCAATGCCGCGGAAGATGTTGCCGCCTCCGATGACGAGGCAGACCTCGACACCCTCTGCTGCGACCTCTTGGACCTCCTGCGCGATGTAGGAGAGGGTCTCCGGGTCGATGCCGGTTCCGAGCGGCCCTGCGAGGGCCTCGCCGGAGAGTTTGAGCATGACGCGACGGTATCTGGGCGTTCCGGCCATGGGTTCGTTCGGGGTTGGGGTTTGCAGATAAAGAAAAGCCCGCCGAGGCGGGCTTTGCGAGGCTGGGTTAGAGCAGCGCGGCGGCGACTTCTGCGGCGAAGTCGGTCTCTTCCTTCTCGATGCCCTCACCGCGGGCAAAGCGGGTGAAGCCGGCAATCTTGATGGGGGTGCCGAGCTCCTTGCTCATGGCGGCGAGGTGGGCCTCGACGGTGATGTCGGCGTTGGTGACCCACGCCTGATCGAGCATGCAAATCTCTTTCTTCCACTTCGAGAGACGACCGAGGGCCATCTTCTCGGCGATCTCGGCAGGCTTGCCGGACTCCTTGGCCTGCTGCTCGTAGACAGCCTTTTCGGCCGCGAGGATGGCGGGGTCGATGTCGTTCTCGGAGACGGCGATGGGCGAGCAGGCGCAGACGTGGAGCGAGATCTCCTTGGCGAGCTGCGTGAAGCGGGCGTCGTCGAGCTCCGTGCCAGCCTCGGCGACGGCGATGACGCCGATCTTGCCTTCGGCGTGGATGTAGCCACCAACGCGGCCCGGGCCTGCGAGTTCGTAGAAGGCAACGCGACGGATGTTGATGTTCTCACCCGTGGTGCCGATGCGGGCCAGTCGGACCACATCGAGGGTGGAGTCCTCGAAGGGGACAGCGGCAAGCGCCTCGACCGTGGTGGTCTTGTTGGCCAGGGCCGCCTTGGCGATGGCGTCTACGAAGTTACGGAAGTCGACGTTGCGTGCGACGAAGTCGGTCTCGCAGTTGACCTCAACGAGCGCGCCCGACTTGCCGTCCGCCGCGATGGCGAAGTGGACAAGGCCCTCAGAGGCGACCTTGCCGGAGCGCTTTGCAGCCTTGGCCATGCCCTTCACGCGAAGCCATTCGACAGCCTTCTCGAGGTCGCCGCCCGACTCGTCGAGAGCCTTCTTGCAGTCCATCATGCCGGCGCCGGTACGCTCGCGCAGGTCTCTCACATCAGAAGCAGAGATCGCCATGTTCCATCTCGAAGTGCTGGGGGTGGGGCTAGAAGCTCGCCACCGTGGGGTTTGAAGAAATTAGTCGCGCTCGACGGTGGTCGGCTTGCGAAGCACCTGAGCGGTCATGCTCTCGGCGGTGGTGGCCGAAGCGGTGTCGCCTTCGAAGCTGACGCTGGTCAGGTCTTCCTGACGGCGATGGCCGCCGCCACGACGGGCGCCCTCGATGCAGGCGTCGGCGATGGCCGAGGCAAAGAGGCGGATCGAGCGGATGGCGTCGTCGTTGGCGGGGACAACATGGTCGATGTTGTCGGGGTCGCAGTTGGTGTCGGTCAATGCGATGACCGGGATACCGCAGCGGTTGCACTCTTCGATGGCGATCGTCTCGTTGCGGGGATCGACAACGAAGGCGGCGCCGGGAAGGCCTGGCATGTCCTTGATGCCACCGAGGTTGAACTCGAGGCGCTCACGCTCGCGGGAAAGGCCGAGGGCCTCCTTCTTCGTGAACTTCTCGAGCGAGCCATCGGCCGCCATGCGGTCGAGCTCCTTGAGGCGCTCGATGCCGGTCTTGATCGTGCGGAAGTTGGTCAGCGTGCCACCGAGCCAACGGTTGGTGATGTGGAACTGCTTGGCGCGGGCCGACTCCTCCTGGAGGATGATCTGGGCCTGCTTCTTGGTGCCGATGAAGAGCACGCTGCGGCCCTGGCCGACGACGCCATTGATGAAGTCGTAGGCGCGGTCGAACTGGCGGACCGTCTTGGAGAGGTCGATGATGTGCACGCCGTTGCGCGAGCCGTAGATGTAGGGAGCCATCTTCGGGTTCCAACGACCCGTCTGGTGGCCAAAGTGAACGCCGGCATCGAGCAAGTCACGCATTGCAATCTTCGACATCTTCTCTCTCCTTGGTTTGCGTTGGGCCTCCGCGACCTTCATCTCCTGCTGCTCCCCGTCTGTAAGACGGTACGCTGAGCGCAAGATCCGGTCGCGTGCGAAGTGGGCCGCGCAGATAGCAGCGGTTTGACCAAATCGCAAGCCACGTATGGCGTGCGGGAGCCCCTCGAAGCGGGCGCGCGGAGCCTAAAGCCAGCGGTCGATGGAGAAGGCCTCGGTCACCGCTTCGCGGTCTCCGTCGGTCGCCCGCCAGATGGCCTCCAGCCGCTCGGCCGGCGCGTAGGCCTCTCCGTTCGGGCCGAGCAGTGGGGCGAGGTAGCGGGCCTCGGAGGGGCGATGGTCTGTCTGATCGTCAAGGCCGTCGGCGGCGATCGCGACGAGGTTTGTGGCGAGGTCGCGCAGCGACTGTCCCCGGAAGGTGCCGCTCAACCCCTCGGTACGTGCGATGCGGGCTAGCTCTGCCACCGATTCCGGGGTCGCATCCGGCAGCAGCGCGAAGGCACTGCGGCGCGCATTCTGCGCATAGAAGAGACCCTTCCAGAGCGCGGGGAGGGCCAGCAGCCAGGGGAGCGGCGCGCAGTCTGCGGTGCGGGTCTCGATGTAGCTCTTCATCCGTACATCGGGGAAGGCCGTGGAGAGGTGCAGCTCCCAGTCGCCCAGGGTCGGCGTGAGCTCATACTCGCCCGCGAGGTGGCGTCGGAAGGAGCGCCCAGTCCAGTCGATGTAGCGGCCTTCGCGGCGCACAAAGAGCATGGGGACATCGAGGAGCCATTCGGCGTAGTCCGAGAACCGGGCTTCCGGCGACAGGAGCGCAGGGGGCGTTCCGCATCGGCGCGGGTCGGTCTCCTGCCAGACCGCCATGCGGCTCGAGACCTCGTGCGTTGCGACCCCCATCTTGTAGGGGCTGCAGGCGAAGAGCGCGGTCACCAGTGGGTTGAGCGTGCAGGAGAGGCGGAGCATCTCCATCGCGTCGTCCTCCGTCCGGTAGTCAAAGTTGGCCTGCACAGTGCAGGTCATCTTCATCATCCAGTGGGCGAGCCGCCCCTGCTTGCCCATGTAGTCTCGCATCACGCCGTAGCGTGACTTGGGCACCCAGCCCACCTCGGAGGTATCGTGCCAGGGGTGCATGCCAAAGAGCGCCCAACGCTGGCCGAGCCTGCCGCCGATCTCGGCTACCTCCGACAGGTGGCTGCGGAGTTCGGCCTCCGTCTCCTCGATGCGGGTGACAATGCGGCCGGAGAGTTCGAGCTGCCCTCCGGGCTCCAGCGTGATCGCGGCTCCCTTCTTCTCGAGGGCAATCAGGGCTTCGCCATCATAGATGGGAAGCCAGCCGTATCGCTCGGAGATCTGGCGCAGCAGTGCCTCGATGCCCTGCGGGCCGTCAAAGCGGAGCGGGGAGAGCGTCGCCCGGTCGAAGCCAAACTTCTCATGCTCGGTGCCCACGCCGAGGATGGCCGCACCCTTGTTGCCCCGGGCGAAATAGGCCGTGAGGTCGTCAAAGCCGCGGAGCGGTGTCTCGTCGTGAAGCTGGTCTCGTGACATCGTGCGGAGCGGGGGGGGGCGTGGGACTCAGCGCGAGGTGGCGCTGAGCAGCCTCGTAACGGCAGGTACGTAGAACTGCCAATAGGTGTTCTGCGACGTGAAGGCATCTCGGCGGCGTTCCGTAATGGAGCGGAGCCAGGAGAGCCCAGCGAATCGGTAGTTTCCCGGCTCAAAGTCGGTGTCGGAGAGGTCCGCGGCCATGTAGATTCGGTGGGAGCCGAGCAGGACCTTGCGGGTCAGGAGCGGAATGCGTTCGGGTGCGTTCATTTCGCGGAGGATGACGGGCATGGCGGGAAGCTCAGGCAGGGCGAACTCTGCCAGTACCTCGGTGCCGGGCTGCGCTTCGAGGACAGGGAACCAGTAATAGTAGTTCGCTCCGCTCGACGCCTCAGGGAGCAGTTTCTCGCCCAGGGAGGTCAGCACCACGCGGGGTGCCACCCGCGGAGCGTCAGGGTTGGAGATAAGGAGCAGCCGTCCGTTGCGATGGATGAAGGCCAGTGTTGGTCCTTCGGGCATGTTGTCGTTGCCATACTGCTCGCGGTAGAGCCGCGGGAGCCAGTGGGGGACATCTCCGGTGTCGTAGAGGTTGAGGAAGCTTCGACCGGTCCAGCCTGTCCAGTGCACGCCGAGGAGCTCTTCGACAACGGCGCGGGCTTGCGGCTGCGTCGGCTCTTCGAGGCCGTTGTACTCAAGATAGATGTGATGGCCCGCGCTCGTGAAATTGGCGAGCGCACGGGCGTCATCGTTGGAGATGCCGCCGAAGACCTTCTTGGAGTAGTCGATGTGCGCGGTCTCGGTCGGGATGCCGAGGAGGTCGTCGGCATAGACACCGTAGGAGTCGGTAAAGAAGACCCAGTCCTTGCCGGAGAGGTCGAGTGAAGCGACCGGTTTCTGGGTGTCACGGTTGGTCGGGTCGTACCCGACATGCGACGTGAGGGGTGTCCACTGATCGCCGATGGGGGCGCGATACTTTTCATGGTTGAGGAGCCAGATGGCGCCCCGGTGCTCGCGCGCAGAGTCGAAGGGTACGGTGTAGTCGACCAGGACGATCTTGGAGGACTTCCACGGGCTGAACTGCCAGATGAGGAAGGTGACCCAGACAGGCGAGGTGGCGATGGCGAGCAGAAGCAGCACGCGATAGATGTTGCGAAGACTCACGAGGCACCAAACCCGCGGCGGGACATCGCGCCCCACGCCTGAACGCCACGGAAGTAATTCACCATGCCACGAAGCCGCCAGTAGAGTGTGAGTTGGCGGTATCCGAAGTTCTCAATGATGCCGAACATCGTCATGCGGAGCAGGTCGCGCCAGTTGGGATAGACGGAGAATGAGATCTCCTCGAGCGCGAGGGTGGCCACGCTGAGCAGCACGCCGAAGATGAGCGAGACGGTGAGGAAGAGGAGCATGAAGGAGGTGTCGACGACGCCGAGCACATAGCTGATCGCAACCGTGACCAGACCGATGAGTTCCACCACCGGCCCGAGCATTTCGAAGATGGCGAAGAAGGGGAAGATGACCATGCCGACCACGCCGTAGCGGGGGTTGAAGAACATGGTTCGATGACGCCAGATGGAGTCGATCAGACCTCGGTGCCACCGGTCGCGCTGGCGCCCGAGCTGCTCAAGCGACTCCGGAACCTCGGTGTAGCAGGTGGAGTCCCAGACGAAGACAATGCGGTAGGGGACATGGTCCTCGCGCATCTGACGGTGGAGCCGGACGACCAGTTCCATGTCTTCGCCCACCGTATCGTGGCGGTAGCCCTGCACCTTGAGCACTGCGTCGCGGGAGAAGAGGCCGAAGGCGCCCGAGATGATGAGGGTGCCGCCGAGAAGGTTCCAACCGACCCGTCCGAAGAGGAAGGCGCGGAGATATTCGACAACCTGGAAAGCAGGCACAGCCTTTTCGGGCATGCCGATGGATTCGACCTGGCCGTTGCGGATGGTGCAGCCGTTGGCGACGCGCACGGTACCGCCTGTGGCGATGGTTCGGGCCGGGTCGTCGATGAAGGGCAAGGCAAGCCGCAGGAGGGCGTCGGGGCTGATGAGGGTGTCTGCATCGATGCTGCAGAAGAGCGGGAAGCGGGCGGTGTTGATACCGCAGTTGAGTGCGTCTGCTTTGCCGCCGTTCACCTTGTCGATGAGCGTCAGCTTTGGCTCTTTGTAGGACTTGTAGATGGCTACGACGGGACGGGTCGGAATGATCGCCTGATAGATGGGATGGACTTCGTACATGTCGAAGGCCTCGATCATCACCTGTACGGTGCGATCGGTGGAGCCATCGTTGACGACGACGACCTCGAACTCGGGGTAGCGGAGCGCGAGGAGCGCGCGGACGGAGCCCTCGATCGTGAGCCGTTCGTTGAAGGCCGGCGCGATGATGCTGACGGGATGTGTGTGGTAGCTCCGGAGCGAGCCGTCGAGGTCTGCGGAGATGCGCCTGCGCGCGCGCAGGAAAATCTCGGCCAGGGAGAGCCCGAGCAGGATAAAGTAACTGGTGTTCAACCCCACGAAGAAGAAGAGGAAGGTCCAGTCAATGATGTAGATAATGCGATCCAAAGTGTCGTCTGTCCGGGTGTGTTATCGGTGGGCTTCGAGGTTGCGCAGGCAGGCGCCGCGCCGCAGTCAGGTCAGAAACTGAGCGGGGGAAGGATCTCTGGCGCAAGGGCTTCGTTGCCGCCGTCGCTGATGGCCAGGGGCGGCAGTTCGTCGAAGGCGACGTAGGGTTGTTCGATGGCCAACGGGGGAAGCGGAGGCAGTTCGTCGAAGCCGCCGTGCGGCATCTGCACAGGGACGATGGTGGTTGCTCCCTCGTCCTCTTCCCAGAAGTTCTCGATGCCGGATCGTGGCAACGGCTCGGGAGCGCCGACCGGGGCGGTGATGGCGGGGCTGAGCATCGTCGCTCCCCGTCCGAGCAGGTAGTTGGAGCCCGTGTGCGGGTCTTCCGTGAGGATGCGCTGCGCCATGTCCCGGGCGAAGGGGTCGTTGCTCTCGGTGGCCAGCTTGGATAGCTCCGAAAGACCGGATTCCCCAAGGTCTCGGAGCGCAGAGGCTGCGTTCAAGCGTACCCACCAGCTGGTATCTGAGAGGCGCGTGGCCAGGTGGGAGACCATCTCCTTGAGACCGACACGACCTGCCGTCCGGGCGGCCTGAGCGCGGACCTCCCAGCGATCGTCCTCGAGCCCCATGATGATATCGTCGGGTGCAAGGGTGAGACGGAGAATGCCCGCTGCGCGAAAGGCGGCGATGCGGATTTCGTGGTCCTGGTCGGTGAGTGCGTACTGGATGTAGGGCGCAGAGCGGGTATCGCCGGAGAGTGCCAGGACCTCAAGGATGGTCGCGTAGAGCCGCGCCTCTGCCCGGGTCTGGGGTGGCTTGCGGAGCAGCGCCCGCAGGCGGGGATGTGCGGATGAGCCAAGGTCGACGAGGATGGCTGCAATCTGTGGGCGTGAGATGCCGGCCGGCGTCGCGAGGGAGGCAAGCAGCGGGTCGACCGCACGGGGATCGCCGGAGCGGCCGAGCCCGCGCGCCGCGGCAAGTCGGACGGCGGGGACGGGGTCGCGGAGCCGATCAAAGAGGATTTGGGGTTCTACCTTTCCTTCGAGCATGCCGAGGATGCGGACGGCCTCCAGCCGGCGCCACCAGATGATGGAGCGGCTACGCCGGACGGCGAATTCGATGAGGCCGAGGCCCCGGTAGAGCGCGACAAGCTCTTCCTGCAGCCTGCTGGCGATGGAGGAGGCGTAGGCCTCGAGCAGCTCGGCGGCCTCGTCTTTGGGGAGCGGCCTCAGGGTCTTGATGACCTCCGAAAGCGGGATTTCGTCGCTGAGGTAGCGCACCAGGACCGGCGCGATGCTCCGATTTGCGGCCAGCCGTTCGCGCCGCTGACGGATGCGACGCAGGCGGATGAAGACGACCGCGGCGAGCACGGTGATGAGCGCGACGAACTGCACGCTGATCACGCGGACGAAGAGCCGGTAGAGCGGATCTGTCAGGAGGAGGTCGATGGTGTTCATCGTGCCGCCACCGGTGGTGCCGCACGGCCGAAGCGCCGCGTGAATCCGAGCGTGACGGCGTGTCTAACGCGGGTGGCGCGGTCGGCTTCGGTGTCGGATGGCGCGGTCACGGCGTAGCTCAGCTTGAAGGCCGACAGGTGCGAGATGGGGAGGGTGTAGCCCAGATAGGCGCCCACCTGCGGCGCGCCGGCCCGGAGCAGCGAGGGGTCACGCGACTGATCGAAGGGTTCTGTTCCGTAGAGCAGCCAGGCGTCCAGGCGCTCCTCATCCGAGATGAGGAGCGTGCCCTTGAGTTGGTAGGTGAGAAGCGGGGGCGCAGCGACATCGCCGAAGACTGCGGTCACGCCGGGCTCGAGCAAGAAGCCGTCAAATCGAAGCGAAACAAACGGAGCGATGAGCTGCACGGTCGGTCTGGCGGCGGCGTTGTTGCCCGATACAGGGAGGTCGTAGGAGGAGATGCGGTAGGCTGCTCCGAGGCCGATTCGGTTGCCGAGTTCGAGGCCGTTTTCCCAGGTGAGGGCCCATGTGGGCAGGAACTCGGGGTTGGGAGCGACGGCGAGCGCGAGGCGGGTGTTATACAAGCTGGTCGGAAAGTAGCGGATGGATGGTTCGAAGGCGAAGTCAACGCGTCGCGTTCCGTAGCGACGGGTATCGAGGACGAAGCCTAGCCCCTCTGCAAAGCGGGTGCTGCGGTATTCGGTTCCGAGTTGCAGGTTCTGCCAGTCAGCGTTGCCTTGTCCGGAGGTATCGACGGAGGTGTAGGTCGCCGCTGCGTCGAAACGGATGGGCATGAATCGCCGGGCGAGCATGGCACGCATGGCCGCCCGCTGCGTGTCATCCGACTGCGGCGGCAGGGCGTCGAGCTCTTCCGAGAGGCGCGCGAGCTCATCGCGGTCGAAGAGGACCTGCATGAAGCGGGTGCGCGCAGCATCATCGCCGGGGGCGGCTTTGAGATAGGCTGCATAGCCGTCGATGGCGGCATCGAGGTCGCCGGTCTGGAAGGCAATCTCGGCGAGGAGTCGTGTGGATTCTGCCTGGTCACTCTGGCTTTCTGCAGCAGCGCGCGCCTCAGCGCTGGCCTCGTCGCGCCGCCCCATCCAGAGCAGGACGCGTGCGGTGGCATTCCGCAGCTCTCCATATTTCGCATACTCCGGCCCGAAGGAGCGCAGCGTTTGAAGCGCGTCGTCGAGGTTTCCGGCAGCTGCTTGAATCTTGGCGTAGGTGATTGCGACGTCGACATCGCTCGGCGCGACCCGTCGAGCGAGCCGCGCCCCCTCGAGTGCCTCGCGAATGTTCCCCGCGGAAAGGGCTTGCTCGGCCTCGGTGATCAGTCGGGCGACGGAGGGGGTGGGGGCATCGTTCGCGGCCGGGGCGGCGACGTGGGCCGAGCCTTCGGTAGCGGCCGCTTGTGCAGGAGCCGCGGAGCCTTCGGGAGCGGCCGCGCGGTCTGGTTCTTCAGCGCGCAGCGACGCCCAGGGCAGGAGCCACGCAGCGAAGGCCATGCATGCGACCCTGCGGGCCGTCGTGCAATTCTGAAACATCACAGACATGGACCACGGGGTTGCTGCAGGCGGAGAACCCGCTTAGCATCCCTTAGCACAACCATACGAGGGTCGCGAGGAGTGTTTGCCGCGAGGCCGGGAGCGTTCGGGAATGTTCCGGAGCGCGCAGAGGTTGGGTCGAGCATCGGGTCAG
Source organism: uncultured delta proteobacterium (assembly GCA_903912275.1). GTDB lineage: Bacteria > Myxococcota_A > Bradymonadia > REDH01 > REDH01 > CAIWGR01. Next base: position 2,892 of record CAIWGR010000201.1, on the reverse strand, counting down.
GGTTGGTAGTGCGGTGCGGTGCGGTAGGTAACTTCACCGAGGTTCGAGAGAGCGGCATCGGAGAATGCCGAAAAATCGTCTCGACAGGGTGGAAATTTTTGGGTAATATTTGAATGAGCGGTCCGGGCGTTCTCGGACGAAACAACAAACCAAGGAAGACGAGATGGCACGGATTACGATTGAGGCACGAATCGCGAAGATTCGTCGTGACCGGGAAGCGCTGGAAAAGAAGGAACAGTCGCTGCTCGCGCAGAGCACAGACCGGGCCATCAAGAAGATTCTTACGATCATGAAGGATTCAGGGCTGACTGCGGCGCAGGTGGTCAAGGCTCTGGCGGTTGCAGGCGCCACCGCTGCCCCGTCCGCGAAGGGTTCGAAAGAGGCAAAGGCCGCCAAGGCAACCGTCAAGGGCGTCAAGCCAGCCTTCGCTCCGAAGGCGAAGGGTGGCAAGGTTGCCCCGAAGTATCGTAACCCCGAGAACGCCGAGCAGACCTGGACCGGTCGCGGAATCCCCCCGACGTGGGCCCGTCTGATGCGCGAAGCTGGCCGTCTCGACGAGGCTGTGATTCAGAAGTAGACGCGAGCAGACGATTTTATGTCGCGCACTGTCTAAATCGACTCGGGTCGGCGTTGATGGTGCGCGAATTTCGTTTTTGGGACAGTGCCTGCGATTCTGCGGGTCGGCATCCGTCATTGACATACGGCGGAACCGCCCTTACTGCCGCCGACGTCGAGACAGGTCCACCGAGGGAGAGTGATGAGCAGCATCGATGCCACTGCCACCGTCCAAGAATACTACGGAAAGACGCTTCAAACGAGCGCCGATCTCAAGACAAGTGCATGCTGCACGCCTGATGCCATGCCGGAGTTCGTGAAGCCGCTGCTGGCGCGGATTCATGACGAGGTTGTGCTTCGTTACTACGGCTGCGGCCTCGTCGTTCCGACCGCGCTCGAGGGCGCCCGGGTTCTCGATATCGGCTCGGGTTCGGGCCGAGACGTCTACCTTCTCGCGCAGCTGGTGGGCGAGCGGGGCGAGGTGGTGGGCGTAGACATGACCGCGGAACAGTTGGCGGTTGCGCGCGCCCATGAGGAGTGGCACCGCGAACAGTTCGGCTATGCGCGGGCCAACACCCGCTTCCTCGAGGGGTTCATCGAGCAGTTGGCTGACCTCCCCTTGGAGCCACACAGTTTTGATGTGGTGGTCTCGAACTGTGTGGTGAACCTCTCGCCTGACAAGCCGTCGGTCTTTGCGGGCGTACGACGGCTGCTCAAGGTGGGCGGCGAGATGTATTTCTCGGATGTCTACTGTGACCGTCGTCTGCCGGAGGCCGTTCGCAATCACCCCGTGCTCTACGGAGAGTGTCTGGGTGGCGCCCTCTACTGGAACGACTTCTTGGGGATGGCGAAGGCGGCAGGCTTTGGCGACCCGCGTCTGGTGACCAGTCGCCCCCTCGAGATTCTCGACCCAGAGCTGAAGGCGGCGCTTGGCCAGGCAAAGTTCTATTCGGCGACCTATCGTCTGTTTGCCATCGATGGGCTGGAGCCGCTCTGCGAGGACTACGGTCAGGCTGTTGTCTACCGGGGCGGGGCGTTGGGCGAGGAGGACTGTTTCATCCTCGATGGTCACCATGCCATCGAGCAGGGCCGGGTCTTTCCCGTCTGTGGCAATACCTGGCGGATGCTCCACGACACCCGCTTCGCCCCCTACTTTGATTTCATCGGAAGCTTCGACCGCCACTTCGGCATCTTCCCGGGATGCGGAACGACCAATCCGCTTGAGCCCGCGGCGGGCGCTGCGCCTGCAGCCGGCGCCTGCTGCTAACGGGTGTTTCGTCGCCGCATGGAGCGACGAAGCCGCGCCAGCAGGTCATTGGGCAGGTAGGGCTTGATAAGGAAGTCGTCGGCACCGACCTCGAAGGCCTTGACGACGCTGTCGTCTCGGGAGGCAACGGAGGTGACGACGATGGGTGTCTCGTCGTAGCGGCGGTCTGCACGGAGCTGGGCGAGGATGCTGAGTCCGTTGATGCCTGGCAGGGAGCTCTCAAGAATCACGGCGCGCAGGTCTGGGAGGGCGAGTGCGGCATCAATCTGAGCGCCGGTGGCGGCGATACGGACGCGAAAGTTTTCGCGTTCGAGGAGCGAGGTAAGGAACTGTTGGAGCAGTGGATCGGCCTCGATGACGACGACGAGCGGGAGCTGGTTCTCGACTACGGCGGCGGGCGTCACAATGGTTCGGGCCGGCTGCGCGGTGGCTCTGAGGAAGATCCCCTCGAGTTGAGCAAGGACCTCGCGGGTATCGCTCGGTTCGTTGACCGTCAGTGTGGCGGCGACGAGCGGGATCGGGCTCCTTTCGGAGGCGCCCAAGGCGAAGGGGACCTCCGAGAGGCGCTCGAGGATGCGCCTCAGCAGAACGATGGCGCTGGGGTCGTCGCATCCTGCGAGCAGGAGGAGAAGCTCACCACGGTGGATGCGGAAGAGGCCGTCGGAGCGGCGGAGCAGGCCGCGGAGTGCATCTCCGAGCTGGTGCAGTAGCAGCCCCTGTTGCTCTTCGCTGGCGTTGGCGAGCTTCGCTGCGAGCCCGGCGGAGCCGAGCATGGCAACCGAAAAGGGCTCGCCGAGCCGTTGTAGGGAGTGGCTGCGCGTCTGCCACGCAAGTTGGAAGGCTCGTCGATTGGGGAGCCTGGACTGCTCGTCGAGCAGGGTCGAGCGCCGGAGTTCGTTGCGGCGCCGGAGGAGGCGGGTGGCACAGTCGGCGATGGCGAGCCGCTGCAGGGGCTTGTCGAGTCGTTCTGCGAGTTCAAAGCCTGAAGGCGGCGTTACGGCGCGGTTCGACAGTCCGACAAGCATGGCAAGCTCGCCCTCGGGAGGCGTCTGAATCGCGGCCGCGAGCCT
>CAIWGR010000200.1 GCA_903912275.1 uncultured delta proteobacterium | reverse complement strand
GTCAACCGGATGTCGCTCGCCTTCGCCTTCACCCTCACCCAGCCCGGCCTGCCGCTCATCTACTACGGCGACGAGATCGGCCTCTACGGCGGCGGCGACCCCGACAACCGGCGCATGATGAAGTTCGGCGCCGACCTCTCCGAACAGCAGGCCCGCATCCTCTCCCGCGTGCAGGCCATCGGCCGCGCCCGCGCCGACTCCACCGCCCTCCGCCGCGGCGACTACCGCGAGCTCTGGGTCAACGACTCCTTCTACGCCTATGCCCGCGATGCCGGCGGCGGCGACGTGGCCATCGTCGCCTTCAACAAGGGTGCCACGGCCACCATCTCGCCCATCTCCGTCTCCGCGCTCGGCATCGAGGGCGCCACCTTCCGCGACGCGCTCGGCGGCACCCGCACCGCCACCGTCTCGGGCGGCAACATCTCGCTCACGCTCAACGACTGGGAGTACGTCATCCTGGTCCGCAGCGACCGCTGAGATGCAGCCCGCGCAGGCCTTCGAGCTCGGCTATCTGCCTGCGGCCTCCGGCTTCTTCTTCGACGGCATGGAGGTAGTCGCGGCGGCCTCTCCCGCTGCGGGCGGGCTCGAACCGCTGAGCCACGCCTTCACGCTCGTGGCCGACGACGCGCTGGCGACCCGCGAGCGGATGGAGGCCCTCTGCGCCCTCGTCGGAGCGGCCCACAGCGTTGCCTGGCCGCTGCCGAACGGCGTGGACGACTACCGGCTGCTCCTCACCAACGGGGTCTTCGACATCGTCAACCGCTGGTCCTACATCGCAGACGCCAAGCAGATGGGCCGCCTCCAAGCCTGGTTCTACCTCGGCTTCGGCATCGGGCGCGCGAGCTCGGTGCTGCAGGCGCTCCCGCTGCTTGTGCGGCTGCGCGACACCATCGGCACAGCGGAGCCCGTGCCCTCGATGTGCGAGAGCCTGCGCAGCCTGCTCGCAGAGGCCATCCGGCAGCTCGAACTCGCTGCGCGCGAGGCTGACCTCGACGCCGTCCGTCCCGAGCTGATGGCCGTCGCAGATGCCCTCAAACCAGTCGCCATTCGGCTGCTCGGCAGCGCAGACACCATCGCCTCGTCGCTCGACGATGCGGAGCGGCTCGGCCTGCTGCGCGCGCTGCTCGAACGGGCCCGCAGCCGCGGCTTTGCACCCATCCTCCGGTCGTAGCGGCTAGAGCGCCTCGAGCCGCAGCGAACCCTTGATGAAGAGGCTCCATTGGTCGGTCTGGTCGTCGGGCGTGCCGTCGAAGCGGAGGCCTGAGTAGAAGACCGTGCCGGGCATCGGCTGGTAGGAGAAGAGCAGGTCCTGCGATGCCGCCTCGGTCAGGCTGTCCCACTCGTAGATGTAGCGGAAGTCTGCGGTGCGGTGGAACCAGTGCTGCAGCTTTCCGCGCAGGATGTGCTGCTGCGAGAGCTCCTTGCCGCCGGCCTCGTCGAAGAGGCCACGCGACTGCCAGTCGACCGTGAGCGCCATGGAGGGGAAGGGACGGATAACGGCGTTGGCGTAGGGCGAGAGCTCGAAGCCAACACGCGCCGGATTGGTGTTGCCCTCCGCATCGGTGCCAAGGATGGCCTCGTCGCGGATCACCGCATCGCCCACGCGTGTGCCGCCCTCCGCAGAGAGCCAGTCGGTCGGCTCCACGCCGGCAGCCACCTCCGACACAGGTGTCTCGAGCCAGGCGCCCGTCTGCTCCTCTCGCTCCCGGTTGTAGGTGAAGGTGGCAAAGAGCCAGCTCCGGTCGGAGGTCTGGAGGTAGGTGTTGGCGCCCGTCACGCTCTCCACCTCGTTGCCCTCCATGTCCCAGTACTGCTGCTGCCAGATGCCGGGGCTGGCGTAGCTCACCCGCCCCTCGCTGCTGCGGTAGTAGCCGTCGAGCTTGGCCTTCACCATCTGGTAGCCCGCCCGGTTTACGAAGCCGACATCGGCGCGGAAGTCCTCGTCGATGCGCTGCCACTGGGTGGCGAACCGGAACTTCTTCTGCTCCCAACTCAGCGTGGTGTTCGCCGCCGTGCCGTCGGGCGCCAGGTTGCCCTGCTCGGTGTGGCTGGCCGAGAGGTCGCTCTTCAGGCGGAGGGTGGGGAGGAGGTAGAAGGCGCCGTCGACGCCAGCGACCACGTTGGAGGACTTCTCGTCACCCGCCTCATCTGGGTCGGCCTGCCGGAAGGTGAGCGTCTGCCCCACCACGTTGCGCTCGCCTGCATCGAACTGGCTCCGCTCCGCCAACACGAGGCTCTCGCCATCGGCACGGCGGCGCGCCGTCTCGACGTCATAGGCAGCGATGACTCCGGCGCGACCCGATTCCCATTCCGTAAGACCCTTCACAGCATAGAGCGGACGGCCGATGGAGCGGGTGTAGATGAGCTGCGTCGGCAGCGTGAAGAGGTCTTGGCCTTCGAGGAAGAAGGGGCGCTTCTCTTCGAGAAAGAGGGCGAAGCGGTTGTTGACGGCGAGCTGCCCCGCGTCGGCCTCGACCTGCGAGTAGTCGGGGTTCCAGACTGCCTCGACGCGGCTCTGCGGCTTGGGTTGCCAGAGCACACCCAGGCTCGGGCGGAGCGCGCCGGCATCGGCCTCTAGCCCGGTGCGGTTGAACTCCAGGCCGTCGAGCGAGAGGTCGCCCTTCTCGTTCGACGCATCGAGCGTCACGGCGGGGAAGAGGGAGAGGCCGCCCGAGCTGTAGAGCCCCTCCATGCCGCCCATCGTGCCGGCCTGCGAGAGCCGGTTGGGGAGGTCGCGCTGGATATGCGACCAGACCACCGTCTGTTGCAGGTGCCAGCTCGTGGCGAAGAGGTTCATGCGCCAGGCGGTGCCACTGGTCGGATGCGGAAGCGACGAGAAGGGAATCTTCGCCTCCACGGTCCAGTGGTCTGGGTAGACGGTCACCGCAGCATCGAAGAGCGAGTCCCACGAGGGGTCGGCGGAGGCGACATCGTTGACGGTCGCATCGCGGAGCTGGCCCGAGGCGTTCACGATGAAGGAGTAGGCACGCAGCCCTGTCGCGAAGGGGTCGAGCTGGAGCTCCACATAGTCGCCGCTCGGAAAGCCGTCGCGGGGCCCGAGCCCCCGGTTGAGCTGCGATTCGGGGATGGCGACATCGACGGTGAACCAGAGCGCGTCGCCGGTGCGGATGACTCGGCCGTTGACCGCAAAACCAGCCTCGCCCTCGTCGTCCGGCGAGAAGGGCGAGAAGCCCGTGAGCGGCATCGCGTTGGCCCAGGCGCTCTCCGAGGCCACACCGTCGAGCGTGAGCGAGAGCTGTGCCATCGAACCCGTGACCTGCGGTGCCGCAATCTGGCGGGGCAGGATGGCGAGCTCCTTCAGCGGCGCGGCCTCTTGGGCGGTGGCGACGACGGGGAGAAAGGCGAGGAGGGCAAAGAGAAGCGACCTCACTGAGACACCGCCTGCACCACCTCTACGAGCGCATCGACTGCGGCCAACCGCTCGCCATCTGCGACCCCTTTCCGCACAAAATCGACCAGCTGTCGGCCGGTGTCGCCGCGCCATGCGACGTAGCTCGCCGCGACGCTATCGAGCGCCTCGAGCGGCGGCATCGCGGGCTGCTTCATCGCTGCCTCCCAGGCCGGCCAGGCCGCCTGCACCGCCGCATGCTCCGCAGCACGCTTGGCGTGACGGGCCGCAGCCTCGCCACCCGCGGCCGCCGCAGCCTCGTGCGAAAGACGCGAGGCCTCGAGCTTGGAGGCCACCTTGCCAAGCCGCTTCACCCGCTCTGCGACGCCCGCGCGGAGCTGCTGCAGCGCGGCCTCGTAGAGAGCACGCTCGAGCGCATCTTTGGCGGTCGGGATCCGCACCCGCTCGTACCAGGCGATGAGCGCCCAGAGGTTGCCGGTGAAGTCGCGCGTCGCCTCGAACTTGGGCAGCAGCGCGCCGTACCGGACCGCATCGAAGGGCTCATCGATGACCGTCGTTGCCTCGCCGTAGAGCCGGTCTTCGGGCACATCGCGGCGCACCGCGGAGCCGGCCGTCAGCACCGCGCCAAAGCCCACACGCACGGGGCTCACCACCTGGGTCTGGCCGCCGACGAAGATGGGCCGCTCGCGCAGGAAGACGCCCCGCGCAACGCCGCCGAAGAGGCTCGCATACTTGTCGCCCCAGGGCGTGAAATTGTAGAGCGCCAGCGTGCTGCCAATCTCGCTGTGGTCGCTCCGGCTCGTGCCGCCGGAAACCAGCGCGTCGCAGAAGTTGATGAGGCTTCCTGCCACCACGTAGGGCAGGCAGACCGTCATCTTGTAGCCAACATGATGGGCCGCCTCGCACCCCTCCTCGAGCAGCGTCCCGCCCCGCACCTCGGCGTGGCCACGCATGGTCACATCGGCGAGGAAGACCGCATCCTCAAAGTAGCCGCCGTAGAGGTCGCACCGCTCGCCGCAGCGCACATTCTCGAAATAGCCGCCGCCGGCGCGGCCGAGCCTGGTTCCGGCCCGCAGCAGCGTCTCGCGACCGCGCACGACACAGCCCGGATAGAGGACCACGCCCGCCTCGATGCGCGACACATCCAGATCTTCGACCACCACCGAACTCGGCGCGGGGATCTCCACCCCCTTGGCCAACAGCTCCTCCAACAGCGACTTCGACACGGCGTCCTCTCCTCTGCGTACGACCCGCATCGTGGTAACTTGCAGGCCGTCGTGCAACCTTCCTGCGCCACCGCGGGAGGCCGCCGCCGTTGACACCGCAACGCCCTCCCCGCAGAGGAGGTTCGGCCTGCTCCGGAGCCCTGCCTGTTCCCCCATCTCCCCACCCTCCGCATCATCCTGCGCGCGCTCTTCTCGCGCCGCTGGTTCGGTCTGCGACGGCTTGCCGGCATCTCGCTGCTGGTGGGCTACTACCTCTTCGTCATCACGCAGAACTGGCTCTTCGATGCGCTCGATGCGCTTCTCTTTCCGAAGGCGGCAGCCACCCCCACGCCGGCCCCCGTCATCGTCGTCGCGGTGCCCCGCAGCGGCACCACCTTCCTCCACGGACTGATGGCGCAAGACCGGGCCCGCTTCCGCTTCCTGACCATGTTCGACAGCATGTTCCCGGCGGTCAGCAGCCGGAAGATCTACGACGCCTTCGCGGCGCTCGACCGCCTTATCGGCAGCCCCGTCGCACGCCTCATCGGCGCCATCGAACGGACCGCCTTCGCAGGCTGGGACGGCATCCACGCCACCGGCCTCATGCGCCCCGAAGAGGACGAGTGCCTCTGGTGCTTCCCCATGCTCACGCCTGCCATGTGGCTCGCCTTCCCCTTCACCGAAGAGCTGCGACACCTGCGCTACATCGACCTCATGCCGGCCCGCGTCCGCGCCACGCTCATCGCCTTCCTCCGGCGCTACATGAGCAAGCAGGCCTCGCTCGACCCGCAGCGCCGCACCCTGCTCCTCAAGAATGTGCTGCTCGCAGGCCGCATCGAGACGGTGGACGAGGCCTTCCCCGACGCCCGCTTCATCTACCTGGTCCGCGACCCGCACGAGACGGTGGCGTCGGGCGTCAGCATGTTCTCCCGCCCCTGGCGGCTCCACTCACCCGACCTCGCCTACAACCCCGCCGCGACCCGGGCCTGGGCCGATCTCCTCATGGACTACAGCAACACCTACGAGGCCTTCATCGCGCGCCTCCCGGCGGAGCGCCGCTTCGTGCTCGACTACCAGCAGCTCGTTGCCAAGCCGAGCGCGGCTGTGGAGGCCATCTACGCCCACTTCGGCTGGGAGATGACGCCCGACTTTGCCGAGGCGCTCAGCGCCGCCGACCGCCGTCAGGCACGCTTTGCGAGCAGCCACGACTACAGCCTCGCAGCCTGCGGCCTCACGCCTGACGAGGTCGACGAACGGATGGCCGGCTTCGTGGCGCGGCACGGGTTCGCTCCGGCGGCGCAGCGGACCGCGCCGGCCGAAGAGCGCATCGGCTAGCGGTCGCCGAAGTTCTGCGTCCAGTACTCGGTGTAGTCGGAGCCCGGCACGCTCGCGTAGCCGATGCCGATGACACCAAAGTCGGGGTCCATCATGTTGCGGCAGTGGCCATCGCTCGAGAGCCAGCCCGCCACCACCTCTGCGCCGGTCGAGTAGCCCGCTGCGATGTTCTCGCCCATCGCGTTGCCGTTGTAGCCCGCGGCCTCCATGCGCTGGAAGGGGTCGAGCCCGTCGGGGTTGGTGTGGTCAAAGAAGTTCCGGTCCCCCATGTCTTGGCTCATGGCCCGTGCGGTGCCCACGAGGATGGGGTTCAGGCGAAGCGCAGGCGCCGGCCCGAAGACACCCTCCGAGTGGCAATCGGCGCCCCGCGCGCGCGCCGCGTTCACCTCAGCGAGCGCGTCGGCCTCGAGCCGCGTCCAGGCCGCCGGCCAGTTGTCTGCTACACCCGTGTCAGCGGTGCCCGTATCGGCCGTGCCGGTATCAGCGGTTCCGGTATCGGTGGTGCCGCTGTCG
>CAIWGR010000199.1 GCA_903912275.1 uncultured delta proteobacterium | reverse complement strand
TGGCCAAGGCGATGGAGTGGATGACCCAGGCGCGGGGTGTCACCTTCGACAAGTCCAAGACGCTGGTGGCCGGCTATTCGCAGGGCGCCAGCATCGCGGCGTGGGTCGGCACCAACGAGCGCTTTGTCTCCCACTTTGCACTGCTACATGGTGGCTTCCTCAGCGATGGCATCGGCTACGAGGTTCGACCCGTCTGGCTGTCGACCGGAGATACCGACGACTTCCGTACCCCCGCGATTCACGCCAGCACCGCACGCGCGCTGAGCGCCCTGGGGCTCAAGGATCTCACCAAGCGCATCTTCCACACAGACACCTCGCTCAGCAAAGAGGAATGCGAATCCCTCATCAGCTGGTGGCTCGGTCTGCCGGATGCGCCTGTCGAAGCCCCGGCTGCAGCTCCCGCTCCCTAGGCGGAGCCCGCGTCCGACCGCCTGCCCCACCGTTCGGGGCGCCACGCTCCAGACGGACAGCCACATGAAGACGCTCAAAGACAAAGTGGTCGCCATCACAGGCGCAGGATCGGGCATTGGACGCGCACTGGCCCTCGATGCTGCGAAGCAGGGAGCCTCTGTCGCCATCTGTGACCGGAACGCCGCCGCCCTCGCGGAGACCGTGGCGCTGCTCGGCGCTGCTCCACACCTGGCAAGCCTCGTCGATGTCCGCAGCGATGCTGAGGTCGTGGCGTTCGCCGCGGCTGTCGCCGAGAAGTTCGGCCCTGCCCACGTCATCGTGAACAATGCGGGCGTGGCCCTCTCCCACTACTTCGACAGCCAGTCCCGAGAAGACTTCGAGTGGGTCATGGACATCAACTTCTGGGGTGTGGTCCGCGGTACCGAGGCCTTCCTTCCGCAGCTCAAGACCCACGACGACGCCCACATCGTCAACATCTCCAGCCTCTTCGGGCTCGTCGGTGTGCCCAGCCAGTCGGCCTACAACGCCTCCAAGTTCGCCGTGCGCGGCCTCTCCGAGTCGCTCCGACAGGAGCTCCACGACACCCCCATCCACGTCAGTTGTGTCCACCCCGGCGGCATCGACACCAACATCATCCGCAACGGAAAGCACCTCCAGGGCGCCGACGGAAAGCCTACCACCACCGCCTCACTCGCCACCTCCTTCGCCCGCACCACAAGCACCACGCCCGACGGCGCCGCCCGCATCATCTGGGCGGGGGTCTTGCGCAACCGGGCCCGCATTCTCATCGGACCCGAAGCCTACGCCATGGACCTCGTCCAGCGGCTCCTGCCGGCCGGCTACCCTGCCGTGCTCCGACCCTTTCTGCGCATCTTCTCGACCAAGCAGCGGTGACCCTCGCCATGCACGAAACCGGCGCCCAGCCCTTCGACCTCATCATCATCGGAGCGGGCTTCGCCGGCATCGGCCTCGCGCATCAGGCGCGGCAGGCAGGCTTCACGAACATCCTCATCCTCGAGCGCTCGCAGCGGGTTGGCGGAACTTGGCGCGAGAACACCTATCCGGGCGCGGCCTGCGATGTGCCGTCGCACCTCTACAGCTTCTCCTTCGCGCCCAACCCTGATTGGTCCAGGCTCTTCGCGCCACAGCCCGAAATCCTCGACTACATCGAGCGCTGCGCCACCGACTTCGGCCTCCGCCCCCACATCCGCTTCGGCGCCGAGGTCGTGCGCTCCGAATTCGAAGAAGCCGCAGGCCTCTGGACCGTCCACACCGCAACGGGCGACCCGCTCCGCACCCGATTCCTCGTCTCCGGCGCAGGACACGCCCTCTCCAAACCTGCGCTCCCCGCGGTCAAAGGCCTTGCCACCTTCAAGGGGCGCACGATGCACTCCGCCCAGTGGGACCCGACCGTCGACCTCCGCGGGAAGCGGGTCGCTGTCATCGGCACGGGCGCCAGCGCCATGCAGCTTGTCCCCAAGATCGCAGCCCAGGCCTCGTACCTCCTTGTGCTGCAGCGCACTCCGGGCTGGCTCATCCCCCGGCCCGACTTCGCCACACCTGCGCCCGTCAAGCGCCTCTTCCGGCGCCTTCCTGCGACCCAGAAGCTCGTCCGCACCCTCCTCTACACCTACATGGAGGCCTTCGCGGTCGCCTATGTCCTCGAACCCCGCCTCGGCCGCCTCCGCGAGCGCGGGTGCAAGCGCTACCTCTACCGCACCATCAGCGACCCGGCGACGCGCGCCAAACTGACACCCGCCTACCGCATCGGCTGCAAGCGGCTCCTCATCAGCAGCGACTACCTGCCCACCCTCAATCTACCCCATGTCACCCTCGTCGCCGAGGCGCTGACCGAGCTCCGAGAGGAGAGCATCTTCACGGCGTCCGGAGATGAACATCAGGTCGATGTCGTCATCTTCGCCACGGGATTTGAGTCGCCCGAGGAGAAGCCACCCGTCGAGGCCGTCGGACTGCAGGGCCGCTCCCTCCACGCCCACATGACCACCGCCCCCGCAGCCTATCTCGGCGCAACGCTCCCCGGCTTCCCCAACTATTTCCTCATCCTCGGACCCAACACCGGGCTCGGCCACTCCTCTATGATCTACATGATGGAGTCGCAGTTCCGGTACATCGTCGATGCCATGATCAAGTCGAGGCGCGACGGCTGGCGATTTGCCGATCTCCGCCCCGAGGTCATGGAGCGGTATCAGCGCTGGCTTGGGGAGCGGCTCAAACGCACCGTCTGGAACGCCGGCGGCTGCGCCAGCTGGTATCTCTCCAAGAATGGCGGCAACGCCATCTCCTGGCCCGACTTCACCTTCGCCTTCCGCTTCAAGACACGCCGGTTCGATGACGAGAACTACACGCGTCGCTAGCAGCAGTTCCGCCGGACTCCGCTGGCCGCTTCTGCTTGTCGCCGCCTCTCTGGCGTCGCTCTTCTGCGCTGGCTGTGTCGAAGACGGCGCAAGCCAAGCGCCACCCTCCGACGAACCCGCCGTCTGCCGAAACAGCTTCCCGGCGCCCGCTCCGATCGCAGACCCCGCGCACATGCCGACGGCCGCGACCGACGGCCTCCTGCTCTACGAACTCCAGCTCCGCTCCGCCAACGCCTGCGACCCGCTCCTCGGCACGCCCGAACAGCGCCAGGCCTGTGCCGCCAAGCCCGCGCCCGAGGTCCGTTACCTCGCCACTGACTCCATCTGCGCCGGGCTCGCGGACCTCGAGCGGATCCGCCTCGGAACCATCGATGACCTCCTGGAACCGACCGCAGACCCAACCCTCGGGATCACCCTCCGCTACGTCGCAGAAGAGGTTGGCGCCAACGCCATCTGGCTCATGCCGCCCTTCCCCGACAACAACACCGAGCAGCTCCCCGACCCCTGCGACAACCTTGGCTCGCCCTACGCAGTCACCGACTACTTTCACCTCGACCCCGGCCTCTCTCGCGCCTGCATCAGCGACCCGTCAGCGTGCAATTCCAACGCCATCGTGCAGCCGCTCGTCGACCAGGCCGAGTCGCTCGATCTCCGCCTCTTCCTCGATGTCGCCTTCAACCATTTCGGCCGCAACTACCGCTTCTACGATCTCGACGCTGCGCCCCCCGATCCGGGGCTGAGCGAGGAGCAGCGCTGGGACTTCGACGCCACCTTCGACACCGCACTGCTGAACCCAAACCTGCTGACGGCTGCCTCGCTCACAGGGCCCAGCACCGGCATTGCACAGGCGGTTGCCGACCTCGCACGCCGCTGTCCCGACATGCAGCCCGCAGAGCGACCCTCCGCGGTCGCCCTCTGGCGCTGGCTTACAGAGACAGAGCGTGCCGCATTCGACTGCAGCGCCAACACACTCGAGCGGCTGGCGCCCTCCTTCTACGCAGGCGCCGACCCTGCCCGTCCATCCACCGGTCCCGCCGATACCTACAGCGGTCCCTGGCGCGATGTCCGCTTCCTCTTTCACCATGAGGCCGCGGGGCCGGCCCGCGCAGCCTCGCTCCGCCTCCGCGAATACCTCTTCCGCATCCTCAACTTTTGGACCGCCCAGGGTATCTCCGGCTTCCGGCTCGACCACGCGACCGAGTCTGCCGACGGCCTTTCGTCCGAGGTCTGGCGCTACCTCATCGCCAAGACCCGTTTCTACGCGGAGCGACGCGGGCAACGGCCCCCCATCTTCCTCGCAGAGGAGTTCTCCAACCCCGACGGAATGGCCTCGGTCGCCGACCTCCTCACCGAAGGCTACCTCTTCGACGCCACAGCCCGAGGACGCTCCAGCGATGGCAACAGCGTTGCTGCAGCGCTTGCGAAGACCGCACGATTCGGGGGCCAGGCCCGCGTCCTCACCCACCTCGAAAACCACGATGAGCTCCGCCTCACAGAGGGCGCCGGACTCGACTTCGAGACGGGTCGGATCCGCTGGGCAGCAGGCCTCGCTGTCTGGTCGACACCGATGCTCCTCACGGGCCAGGAGTGGGGCGAGTCGGAGCGCCTCCACTTCCGCCGCAGCAGCCTCCTGCCAGGCCGCTTCGATTCCGCCCTCATGGCCGACTGGCAACAGCGCGTCGCCTCCTACCGCGACTACATCACCCACTGGCGATCGCCGGCCGCCGCGCTCCTCCGCAGCCGAGCCATGCGAACCATCCCCTCCGCAACAACAACCCAACTGCTCCTGGTCGCGAAGTGGGACGGCGCGGGTGATGGCCTCCTCCTGCTCCACAACCTGCAGCGGCAGACCGCCTCCGGTCAGTTCGCACTCCCGCCCGATGTCGCAGGTCAACTCGGGCTCGACAGCTGCGGCCGCTACCGGCTCGTCTCGACCGCGCGCGATCGTGAACTCCTCTCCTGTCGACCTGCGGCCGACCTCGTGCGTGCCTTCACCCTCCTCATGCCCGACGGCCAGGAGCGTTGGCTCGCACGGTTCGAGCCATGCGATCCCTAGCCCTCGCCTTGTCGCCTCTGCAACCGACCGCTACGGTGCACCCATCAGGTCTGCGCAGCAGCCTCTCCCGATGGTGTTTCCGATGATTCCCGGCACTGTTCCCCTGCGAAGAGCTGCGGTCATTTTCCTTCATGCGATTGCCTTCGTAGCCGCTCTCGCGGGTAGTTTCTGGCTCCGGTTCGACGGTGGAATCGACCCATTCCTGTGGCGTGTCGCCCTCCTCGCGCTGCCCGTCTTCGTTGTCACCAAGGTCGCCGTCTTCATCGCGCTGCGACAGCACACAGGTTGGTGGAAGTACGCCTCCTTCTCCGACCTCCAATCGCTCTTCAAGGCTACGGTACTGGGAGCAGCGGCAGCGGCCGTTGCCTGCTTCGCGCTCGACATTCGCTCCCTGCCGCGCTCCATCTTCCTGCTCGACGCCATCCTCACCGTGGTGCTGTTGGGCGGAACCAGATTCAGCCTCCGCTACTTCCGTGAGTCCTTCCTTCATCATGGGCCGCCAGAGCGGGGCGTCCTTCGAACGCTTGTTGTCGGCACCGGCACCGTCGCAGAGGGTCTCCTCCGTGATGTTCGACGCGGTGCTGTTCGAACCATCGACATCGTAGGCGTCGTCGACCTCGACGCCCGCAACAAGGGCTCGCTCATCAACGGGTATGCCGTCGCAGGCGGAGTCGCCGACCTCGCCCGCGTCGCGCAGGAGACGAATGC
>CAIWGR010000198.1 GCA_903912275.1 uncultured delta proteobacterium | reverse complement strand
CCCGTCGAGGTTACTGGCGAGGCGCCGGCGGCAAACGTCATCGCGGGAATCGCCCGGGCGAGCAGGTCATAGCGCATGTTGGCACAATCTAGGATCGGAGAGGGGGCGAGAAGGCGAGGCCCACGCAGGCAACCCTCGTAGAGAGGTCGGAAGAAGGGATCCTGGCTCAATTGGGCGGAAGAGATGCGTCCGGCGGAGGCAGGATCCATTCGCTCATAATATCCGCCCGTACTCTTGGTCGGCCCGCTGGGCACGTAGCGACCCCGCCACGCCGGATTAAATCCCCACCCACCCTGAGTTCTTTCCATGGCGACCGCTGCGACGGAGCGACCCCACCCCACGCCTTTGAGCAGCTCTTGGGTTTTCCAGGCGCCATAGTCGATGGCACGGCCGGACCAGAGGGTCGCGAGGACCGAGGCTGAGACCATGCTCTTCGGCGAGTTAGTCACGTCTTCTCCCGGAGAATAGAAACTCGTCGCGATACCGAGCATGCGTACGCGCGAGAAGCAATGCTCCCAGGTGATGGTCCGCCGAAAGTCGCCAGGCGCGAAGAGCTTCGCCCAGTCGGCGGCGTAGAGCCTTGCCCCATAGGGCCGCCAATATTCCTCGGTCATCTCTGCGGCTTGCTGCTGTGCATTGTCTCTTCCGGCGAGTGCTTCGATCGGAAGCGCGGCGTTGAGCAGGAAGTAGCGTGCCGGGGTGAAGCCGGCTTGCACCGCCTGGCTGGCGACGACGTTGCCCAGGCTATGGCCGATGAGGAGCGTGCGAGAGGCATCGAGGAACCCCAGCGCCTTGGGCACTTCGTCCCCGGTCTGAAAGGCGTGATAGACCGCCTTGTGGTAATCCAACCCGGTATCGCCATTCCAAGTGACGCCGACGAACCGAGCCTTGCTGCCGAGCACGTGGAGGCGTTTGAAGGTTTCGGCATGCCATCCGCGCGCACCGTCGGCTGGCACGTTATACCCATGGATCAATACAACCCATCGGCCATTGGTCTCACTGTCGGGCAGGCCTTTGGGCTCGTCGATCTGTTGAGGTCGCGGGACTTTTTTGACCACGGCGGGAAGCCCGGAATAATCGCAAGGCACGCGCGTGAGGTTCACGTGCCGGTACATCGTCTCGACGGGCACGATTGAAAGGGGTTGTTCGATGGTCGCGACGGCCTTGCCGGCTCGACGTATCTCAAGTTGTAGCGGTTGTCGGCTGGCTCTTGCTCCCTCTATGAGGATGACGCCGTGTCCGAAGGCGGTGATGCGGTCGATGAACAAGGACGGAATCTCGATACGGCCATCGGCGTCAGGCGTAAGGATTTCAGCCGATGCCACGTCGCCATTCAGCCTTGGCCCGAAGACCTTTAGGTTTATCTCGCGGTGAACGGCTCCCGCCTTTGAAGGAGAAAGGCTGGTGAGCACGATTTGGACGGCTCGCTCGGGGTGGGTCACGTAGTAGCGGAATCCGTCGGCCGGACGGAGCAGCCCGCTGACGTGTGACAGGTTGAGGTTTATAGGCAGGAAATCGACGAGGTCGCTCATTCCATCGATGCCTGGTTGCCCGTAGTCAGCTTGGCCCGCCGGGCGGCCTGGCATGTCAGAATGCTTGAGGTATTCGCCCTGGTCATCGTCGTCATTGATCCAATGCCGGAACGGCCTGCTGCCAGACGGCCGCTCGTTTTCGCCGATGGCTCCGTCATTATCGATATCCCCTTCAAGTCCCGCAGGCTCAGCCACGAAATCGGCCAGGGAATATTCCAGCTGACCGTCGTCTTCGGGGATGAGGCTTAACGTGAGCAGCTTTCCCGCATCTGAGGGTTGTAGTGAGAAGGGTAGGCCCACGTAGCGCCAATCAGTATCAACCGGGATCGGTGTCTTCCATTCGGCAAGCATCCTGCCATCCTCGCTTCGGACCGAGACGGTATAACGTTGTTCGATCTCCAAAGGATTCCAGCGCACATGG
>CAIWGR010000197.1 GCA_903912275.1 uncultured delta proteobacterium | reverse complement strand
GTGTTCGTTGCCGCCATCGCCGCTGCCAAAGCGAAGGGCGCTGGCGCCAGCATCGGCGAGGGGTCAGGTAGTGGTGAGGGCTCGGGCGGCGGGCGCTGAATCGCGCGCTGCTTGGAGCCTCCGCGTCTGGCCGCTACGGTGGCCGTCACGCACCCCACGAGGCCGACACCATGAGACTCCGACCGCAGCCATCATCGCTCGTCACCACCGCCCTCTTCACCCTCCTCTTCGGGCTCGGATGCGGCGATGACAACACGACCAACACCGCTGATACCGGCCCGGCCGACGCCAGCACGGACGGAAGCGGAGAACTGCTCACAGACGCCGACGGCAGCGGCGCCGCGAGCGATGGTTCGGGTGATGGCTCGCCCAGCGTCGCGCCCTGCAACCCGCTGGCGGAGGAGCTCGACTGCCTGCTGCCCTTTCCCTCCGACTTCTTCCTACAAGCAGACGCGACGCTGCCGAGCGGCCACCGCGTGGTGATTCCGGAGGCGGCGCTGCCCGTGCCGGTTCGGGGTCGCGGGCCGCTCGATTTCTCGCGGACGGTGACATCCGATGGGTTCTCGCCCGGGTCGCAGATTCTGGCGATGCTGCCCGGCGCGATCGACGACAGCTCGCTGGCAACCTATGCGCCGCGCGAGCCCGAGAAGGCACTTCGCTCGCTGGATGCCGACTCACCGACGGTGTTGGTTCAGGTGTCGAATGGACACAAGGTAGCGCACATCGCGGAGCTTGATGTGCGCGCGCCGAGGCCTGCGCGACAGGCGCTGATTCTTCGACCGCTGGAGCGGCTTATCGCCGGCGAAACCTACGCGGTTGGCATCTCTGCATTGCGTGATTTGGACGGGAGCGTCATCGAGCCTTCGCCCGGCTTCAAGGCGTTGCGCGATGGCGCTGCTACCGACGACGCCAGGCTGGTCGCCGCGCGGGAGACAGCGGACGCAGTGCTCTTCCCCGCGCTCGCTGCGGCGGGCAAGGAGCGGAGCTCGCTGCAGCTCGCATGGACCTTCACCGTGGGCAGCAACGAGCAGCTCCGTGGCGACCTGCTCCGCATCCGTTCCCTGGCTCTGGATGCGCTCCGCACTGCACCGCCCGAGATCGCGATCGACAGCGTGGAGTTCGATACCTCGTCGCATGTCGCGCGGCTCATCCACGGCCACATCACAGTGCCCCTCTTCCTCGAAGCCGCGACTCCGGCCTCGGCCATCTTCCGCGATGCCGAGGGTCGCGCGGCGCAGAACGGGACCACCGAGGTCCCCTTCATCGCTGTCATTCCGAACAGCGTTCTCACGTCGGCGACGCCTGCGCGTCTGCTGCAGTTCGGACACGGATTCTTCGGCAACACGGATGAGGCGACCGAAGGATATGTCACCAGCTTGGCCGACCAATACGGATTTGTGGTCATCGCGATGAACTGGTGGGGCATGTCGGGTGATGACCTGCCGAGCGTCATCCGTGATATCCTCAGCGATACCTCGCTCGGCCTTCGCTTCACCGACCGCGTGCACCAGGCGATGGTGAACCTCATGGCACTCGCCGGCGCGCGCGCCGCGCTCTCCGAACTGGAGCCCTTCCGGCTGGATGGTCACGCGTTGTTCGACCCTTCGCAGGTCTACTTCCAGGGCATCTCGCAGGGGCATATTCTGGGCGGGACCTACGCCGCCATTTCCCCCGACATTCATCAGGCGGTACTCACCTCTGGCGGTGCCAACTTTTCGACCCTCATGTTCCGCGCGCGCCCCTTCCTCGGCTTCCTGGGTATCATCGCGCAGGCCGTTCCCGACGCGCTCGACCAGCAGAAGTTCGCGACGCTTTCACAGTTCGCCTTCGACCGCATCGACCCCTACACCTACGCCGAATACCTCCTCGGCAACGACCTGGATGGTAGCCGCATGAACCGCCAGGTGCTGATGCAGATGGGCGTTGGCGACAGCGAGGTGCCCAACCTCGGCAGCGAGCTCCACGCACGGGCGGCCGGCCTGCAGGTGCTTCAGCCGAGCCCGGTCGCGACGCCCCCGCTGATGAGCGTTGCGGAGGGCAGCGGAGCGGACTCCGCCTTCGCGCTCTATGACTTTCAGGTCGAGCCCTTCCCGAGCGTAACGCCGGCGCCGGCCGACACAGGCAACGGGGTGCACAACGACCTGCGCGGGCTCACAGCAGCGATGCGTCAGGTAGATGCCTTCTTCCGCCCCGCCGGCCGGGTGGAGCAGTTCTGCGACGGCGTCTGCGACCCGGAGTAGCGCTAGGCTGCTCTGCGGCGGAGGCTGGCGAGAATGCTGATCAGACCGGCTGCTCCCATCACCATCGCAGCCGTACGGGCCTGCTGAAGGCGATCGAGGAAGCTGGCGGTGTCGCCGCCGAAGCCGACGGCGGACCCGGTGTCTGCGGCCATCTTCGCGAGGCGCGGGTCATCAATGGTGAACTTCACCGCGGTGAGGAAGGCGAGCGAAGAGAGCGATGCTGCGAGGAGCGTGAAGCCCAGGTTCCGGGCAGGCCTCCGCGTCGGCGAGACCAATGTACCGACGACAGAACCGGCGACCGCGAAGGCACAGGCAAGGCAGAGCATGGCCGTTCTGACAACCGGCGGCTCCATCGGCATCGCCAACAGAAAGATGGCGGAGGCAAGGAAGAAGCCTGTCAGGAAATGAACGCCCATGGCAAAGGCGCCGACAAGAAAGGCCTCGTCGCCCTGCCCTTCAGCGCCCGGCTTCGGGGAGAGGTCCGGTTGCAGTTCGCTCATGTGACCTTCCTCGATGCACGCAGGGAGTTTGCGCTCGCGCTGCGTGGAGCGTAACCGCGCGGCATGCTGCTCGCCACCATCCCTGAACCCTTTTCTGCGACCGTCGCGCTTCTGGCACTGGTGGCCTTCTTCGCCGGACTGGTGGATGCGATCGCCGGCGGCGGCGGGCTGCTGACGCTGCCGTCGCTCCTGGCTGCGGGCATTCCGCCCGAGCTGGCGCTCGGGACAAACAAGGGGCAGTCGGTATGGGGTTCGGGGGCGGCGCTCCGCTCCTTCTGGCAGCGTGGGCTGGTGGACAAGACACGGGCGCAATGGCTCTTCCCCGCGGGGTTCGTGGGGGCGCTGTGCGGTGTCGAGATGGTGCTGCACCTCGACAAAACGCTGCTTCGACCTGTGGTGCTCGGGCTGCTGCTGGTGGCCGCGGGCTCCATCGCAGTGTATCGTCCGCCGGCGGTCGGGTCGGCGCCTCTGCCGCCCCTTGCTCGGGCCAAGTCGTGGGCGCTGATCATCGCACTCAGCGTGGGCTTCTACGATGGATTCTTCGGCCCTGGGACCGGCACCTTCCTGATTGTGCTGATGGT
>CAIWGR010000196.1 GCA_903912275.1 uncultured delta proteobacterium | reverse complement strand
GGCATCACATGGAGCGAGGCGAAGAGCGCTGCGACGATGAGGATGCGGCTTGCGGGCAGGAAGGAGGCGAGCTGGGAGCGGATGACCCCGCGGAAGAGGAGCTCTTCGGCGAAGGCTGGCGCGACCGCCACCGAGAGCAGGATCGCCGGGATGGCGCGGGGGTCTGTTGGCCGAAGGAGCTCGGCGTAGTGGCTCTCGAGTTCGAGCATGCTGGCGGCAAAGGCCGGGATAGCCCGCCGCTCGAGCTCGATGAGGACGCTGCCGGCGACCGCAAGGGCGACGCCGAGCAGGAGTGCGCGGAGGGCGAGGCCGGGCGAGATGGCGCCGAGCGCGAGGTAGGAGGGGCGACCGGCTGCGACCAGCAGCGAGACGCCGACACCGCCTGCGAGGGTCGCGAGGGCGCCCTGCAGGTAGGGGTTGAGCATGTGCGTTGCAGCACCGGCCAAAGCGAGTGCGGTGAGCGCGAGGAGGGTGGTGCCGATGGCCTGCGCAAGTGCGACAAGGCGCGGAGATTGAAACATGGAGCGGCAGCGTGCTGTGGCGGTCTGCAGCCTTGCCTCGGCAGGCGCAGAGCGTTACGCCTCGCCCACCCAAACGAGGCAAGGTCATGAGGTCGATACAGGTCACCGGAGCGCGCGTCCACAACCTCAAGAATGTCTCGGTGACGCTGCCGAAGGGGAAGATGGTGGTCTTCACGGGCCCATCGGGGAGCGGAAAGTCGTCGCTCGCCTTCGACACCCTCTTTGCAGAGGGGCAGCGGCGCTACATCGAGGGACTGAGCGTCTATGCGCGGCAGTTCCTGGGCGACACGCAGAAGCCCGATGTGGATGAGATTCGCGGGCTGTCGCCGACGGTCTCGATTGAGCAGAAGTCGGTGGTCCACAACCCGCGCTCAACGGTGGGGACCATCACCGAGGTCTATGACTACCTGCGGGTCTTCTGGGCCCGCGTCGGCCACCAGACCTGCCACAAGTGCGGCACGGCGGTGGGCGGCGGCAAGCCAGCCGAGATGGCGCGATTCCTGACGGCGCTGCCCGAGGAGACCCGCTACCTGGTGATGGCGCCGCTGATCCGGAACCGCAAAGGCGAGTTCCGCGACCTCTTCGCCTCGCTGCGGAAGCGGGGGCTGGTGCGGGTGCGGCTCAACGGCGAGGTGCTCGACCTGGCGGAGCTGGAGAAGGTGGACAAGAACACGCGCCACACCATTGAGGCCGTGGTCGACCGGCTTACCGGTTCGATGCCGAAGGAGCGGGTGCTGGCGGCCATCGACCAGGCGCTCGCCATCGGCAGCGGCCAGATGATTGTGACGCCGGCGGAGGGCGAGCATGGGCTGACGGAGCGGCTCTTCTCCACGCTGAGCCGTTGCAGCGCCTGCGACCTCGACTTTCCGCCCGTGACGCAACAGAGCTTCTCCTTCAACTCGCCGCTCGGCCGTTGTGAGAGCTGCCTCGGCCTTGGCGTGGCCCATCAGCCCGACGCATCGAAGGTGGTGCCCGACCCCGGCGCGAGCATCGGCAAGGGCTGCATCGCGGCGCTGGAGAAGCGGAACAACGCCGAGTCCAAGCTGCTGCTCAAGGTGCTGGACGCGCTCTGCGACCATGAGGAGATTTCGCGGCGGACGGGTTGGGAGCGGCTCTCGGAGGCGCATCGGACGCTGATTTTACATGGCGACGGCAAGGCGCGGCCGCTCACGCTGTCGGGCCGCAAGCGGGCGAGCAACCTGGTCTGGGAGGGGGTGATTCCCATCGTCCGGCGCTGGGTGCTGGAGGCGGAGTCGGACAATGTGCGGGAGTGGCTGACGGGCTTCTGCAGCGCCGCGCCCTGCCCTGCCTGTGGCGGTTCGCGCCTGCGTGGCGAGTCGCGCGGGGTGCTGGTTCAGGGGACCTCCATCTCCGACCTGACGGGCTGGGTCCTGGAGCGGGCCCACGCCTTCCTCAAGGAGGTGAAGTTGGTTGGCCCCGATGCGACGGTGGGCGCGGAGCTGCTCAAGGAATTGACGGCGCGGGTGGGGTTCCTGGTGGAGGTGGGGCTGCCCTACCTGTCGCTGCATCGGGCCGGGCCGACGCTCTCGGGTGGCGAGGCGCAGCGCATCCGGCTCGCGACACAGCTCGGCAGCGAGCTGGCGGGCGTGCTCTATGTGCTCGACGAGCCGAGCATCGGCCTGCACCAGCGCGACAACCGGCGGCTGCTCGATATGCTCCATGCGCTCAAGCGGCGGAACAACACGGTGCTGGTGGTGGAGCATGACCGCGATACCATCGAGCAGGCCGACTACGTGGTGGACTTCGGGCCTGGCGCTGGCGTGGAGGGGGGCGAGGTGACCTTCGCCGGCAGCGCAGCGGAGCTGGCCGCGGCCGTGGGGAATGTGACCGGCGACTACCTGTCGGGGCGGCGCGAGATTGAGGTGCCGGCCGTGCGGCGGGAGGCGACGCGGGGCGAGATTGTGGTGGAGCGGGCGCGGGCCAACAACCTGCGCGATGTGACGGTGGGCTTCCCTGTTGGGCTCTTCACCTGCGTGACCGGCGTGTCGGGCACCGGCAAGTCGACGCTGGTGAACGAGATTCTGCTGCCGGGCTTGGCCAACCTGCTGAGCGGTTCGACCCATGCCGTGGGGCTGCATGCCTCCATCAAGGGGGTGGAGCGGATCAACAAGATCATCGAGATTGACCAGCAGCCGATTGGGCGCACGCCGCGGTCGAACCCTGCGACCTACACCAAGCTCTTCGACGAGATCCGGCTCCTCTTTGCGGGGCTGCCGGAGTCGCGCATCTACGGCTACGAGCCGGGCCGGTTCTCCTTCAACGTCGCGGGCGGCCGCTGCGAGAGCTGCCACGGCGCGGGGCTTCGGAAGATTGAACTCTCGTTCCTCTCCGACACCTATGTGACCTGCGAGAGCTGTCAGGGGCGCCGGTTCAACGACGCGACGCTGCGGGTGAAGTACCGCGACCGGAACATCTCCGAGGTGCTGGCGATGCCGATTTCGGAGGCCGCGGTGCTCTTCTCGCCCTACCCCAAGGTGCGGCGCTTCCTGGAGACCCTCGTCGATGTCGGGCTCGGCTACATGTCGCTGGGGCAGCCTTCGACGACGCTTTCGGGTGGCGAGGCGCAGCGCATCAAGCTGGCGCGGGAGCTGGCGCGACCGGCGACCGGTGACACCCTCTACCTGCTCGACGAGCCGTCGACGGGGCTCCACTTTGACGACATCCGCAAGCTGCTTGTGGTGGTGCAGCGCTTGGTCGATTTGGGCAACACGGTGGTGATGATTGAGCACAACCTCGACATCGTGAAGACGGCCGACTGGGTCATCGACATGGGGCCCGAAGGTGGCACCGGCGGCGGCCAGGTTGTGGCGGTCGGGACGCCCGAGAAGGTGGCGAAGGTGAAGGCGAGCCACACCGGCAGGTTCCTCAAGGAGCTGCTCCGCTGATGCGCGGGAAGGCTTGCCCACCGCGCGCGGTTGGTGCAAGAGCGCCGGTGCGGCAGAGGCGCGACGATGGGCTGCGTGGTGCGGCCTGAACAGGTCGCCAAGGCCCGCGCCACCCTCGCTGCCGCGCCCAAACTCTTTGACCTCAAGCGGAGACCCCATGTCGGCCCATATCTTGCCCTTTCAAGGCCACACGCCGCAGCTTGATGCGACGAACTTCATCGCCCCCACCGCGGTCGTCATCGGCCAGGTGAAGCTCGGCGCCGACACCTCGGTCTGGTACCAGACTGTGTTGCGCGGCGACGTTCACACCATCGAGATCGGTGCCCGCACCAACCTGCAGGATGGGACGGTGGTGCATGTGAGTTCGGGGAATCACTTCGCGCAGGTAGGCGACGACTGCACCATCGGCCACCGCGCCATCATCCACGGCTGCATCATCGGCAACCGGGTGCTGGTGGGCATGGGTGCGATTGTGCTCGATGGCGCGGTCATCGGCGACGACTGCATCATCGGCGCGGGCTCGGTGGTGACGCCCGGCACGCAGATTCCCGCCGGCTCCATGGTGATGGGTGCGCCCGCACGCGTGGTGCGGCAGCTCCGTGAGGGGGAGATAGCCTTCTTGCCGCTCTCAGCCTTGCACTATGTCCAGAACGCTGCCGAGCACATGGCGATGCTCGCGGAGCAGCGATGAGAGGGCTGGCTGCGGTGCTGGCGCTCCTGCTCGTCACGGGCTGCGGCGCCAGTACAGCGGCGGTGGAGAAGGAGGCGGTGGCCGACGCGCCGTCGCCGGCATTGCAGCGCTGCTACGAGGTGGCGGAGCTTCCGCGCATCGCGCAGGCCTGGGGCGAGGCCGATGCGACGGTGGCGGCCTTCTTGTCGTTCGAGGAGGAGTTCGCGGCCT
>CAIWGR010000195.1 GCA_903912275.1 uncultured delta proteobacterium | reverse complement strand
CGTCGATGAGAGCAGCGGTTTTGCGTACAGTTACGGTGTTCGGGCTCGCGCTGGGCGGTGCGTCGATCGCCTGCGCAGAGAGCGACGGACGACGCGTGCTGTCGCGCGAGACGGAGGAGGCCGGGCCGGTGGGCGTGGGCTCCGAGGAGCTCGGGCCCCTGTTCGACGCGGGTGTTACGCGGAGCCTGAAGGCGCTGGAGTCGGGCGATGGCGGTCCGGCCATCGATGCGCTCGGCTTCTGGCTGTCGGAGCATCCGACCGACCCCGCCGCGCTGGCTGCAAACTTTGCGCTGGGCTACGGCCTGTATGTGGAGGGGCGGTTTGATGATGCGATGGCGCCGCTTACCCGCTGCGCCTCTTCGGAGCATCCGCTCGCTGACCATTGCACCTACTGGCAGGCGGAGATTGCGTTCAAGCGTGGGCGGTTCGGGCAGGCGGCAACGCTCGCCTCGGCCGTGGCACGGGAGAGCGTCTTCGCAGACCGAGCTGACTGGTTGCGGGCGCGGGCTACGCTGGAGGGGGGTGACGCGGCGGGCGCGGTGAAGCAGCTTGAGGCCTTTCTCGCTGCGAATCCCGAGGCCACCTACCGCGACGATGTGGAGATGATGCTCGGCCGGGCCTACGAAGAGACATCCGATCTCGATGACGCGGCCCGGCTCTACCATCGCATCTCGGTGCTCCATCCGGGTGATACGGTGGAGAAGTCGGCGGAGCGGAAGCTGGCGCTGCTGCGGCCCCGCGTGAGCGAAGCGGTTCGTCGCGAGGTTGGGAGCCAGAGTCTGGCGGAGAAGGTGGACCGGGCCGGCGTTCTCTTCGGGCGCCATCGCAGCGACCAGGTCATCGCGATGTTGGACGAAGTCATACCGGAGATGGCGAAGGGCTCGGCGACCGCCTGTACAGCCCACTTCTACGCCGGTCAGAGTCAGACCAAACTGCGCGTGCATCGCGAGGCCGCGCCCCACTACGAGGCCATCGCCGCCGACTGCAGCGACCCGACCCTCGTCGCCAAGGCGCTCTACCACCTCGGCAAGGGCATGTGGACGGTGGATGAAGATGCGAAGGCCATCGCCGCCTTCGAGCAGGTCTGGACCCGATTCCCCGAGAGCAACCTCGCCGACGATGCGATGAACTACGCGGCCCAGGTGCTCGACGGGCAGGGCAAGAAGGCGGAGGCGCAGGCGATGTTCCAGCGCCAGCTCGAGACCTACCCGAAGGGCGACATGTTGCCCGACGCGCTCTGGGCGATGATGTTCGAGCGGTATGTCGCGCGCGACTATCGCGGCGCCGTGGCGCTGGCCGATCGTGTGAGCGGAAGTTCAGGCGAGGACGACATCTACACGCGCGGCCGGATTGCCTATTTCCGCGCTCGGTCGCTCGAAGAGATGCGGCAGCCGAGCGACGCCAAGGCCGCCTATACAGCGGTCGTGCGGAACCACCCGATGGGCTTCTACACGCTCTTGTCGCTCAACCGGCTCGCTGCGATGGACCGAGAGGGGACACGGGCGCTGGTGGCGGAGCTCAAGCGGCCGAACGACAAGACCGAAGGGTTCATCGAGATGGTGCCCGAGGTGGCAGAGAATCGTCATTTTGTGGCGGGCGTGCTGCTGCTGCGGCTGTCGCTCTTCAAGCTGGCGGCGCAGGAGTTCGGAGCGCTGCGGGCGGAGTTTCCGAACCGTGACGAGGTCGGCTGGCTCGTCGCCAAACTGTTCGATCGGTCGGGGAACTACCAGCGGAGCCACGCCGTGCCGGGTCCGCGGCTCGACATGCACCTGGCCTATCCTGCGGGCTCCAATGTGGAGCGATGGAAGATTGCCTTCCCGCAGCCCTATCTCGACGAGGTGACGAAGCGTGCGCGGGAGCGCGGCCTCGACCCCGCGATCATCTACGCCATCATGCGCGAAGAGTCGGGCTTCAACGCCGGCATCGAGTCGTTCGCGAACGCCTACGGACTGCTGCAGCTCATGCTGCCGACGGCCAACGACATGGCGAAGAAGACAGGTCGCGGGAAGGTCGCGCCGCGGGATCTCTTTCAGCCCTCGGTCAACATCGAACTCGGCACGATGTTCATGAAGGTGCTGTCGGAGTCCTATGACGGTCACGCGGCGCTCATCATCGGCGGCTACAACGGCGGCCGCGGCAACATCGACAAGTGGCTCAAGGACCGGAGCAGGATGCCGCTCGACCTTTGGGTCGAAGAGATTCCCTTCGCGCAGACGCGAGAGTATGTGAAGCGGGTAACGACCT
>CAIWGR010000194.1 GCA_903912275.1 uncultured delta proteobacterium | reverse complement strand
GCCACGGTAGAAGCCTATGTGCGGCAACCCGAAGCGGTTGCCCGCCATGCCTTCTGGCCCATGATCCGGTTCGAGGCTGTCACCACACGCTACCGGCCGGTGCGCGAAGGGGACGAGCCGTCGCGGCGGGAGCGGGTGCGCGAGAAGAAGCAGCGGACGCTGCTCAAGAGTGCCCACCTCGATGGCGCCATCCTCTCCTACTACGCCGCACAGCTCTCGGCGCGATACGAGTCGCTGCTGCAGGTGAGCGGTCTTCACGAGCAGGTGCTCGCCTACCGCCCGGGCGTGGGCATGGCCTTCGAGCAGGCGGTAGCGGTCTTTCGCGACATCGCCGCGCGACCCTCCTGCCGCGTCCATACCTTCGACGTCTCGGGCTTCTTCGACAACCTGCAGCACAACCTGCTCAAGCGCCGCTGGGCCCAGCTCCTCGGCCTGCCCACGCTGCCGCCCGACCACTATCGGGTCTTCCGCGCCGTCACCCGCTTTGCCTTCGTCGAAGAATCGGTGCTGCGGGAGCTCCGAAGCAGCGCCCTGCTGCGGAGCGGAGAGGCGGAGCGACGCCACCGCATCTGTGAGCCAGACGAGTTCCGCACGCAGCTGAGAGAAACGGGCTTCGTCCGGGTCAACGACCGCCCCTTCGGCATCGCGCAGGGGTCGCCCATCTCGGCGCTGCTCTCCAACCTCTACATGCTCGACTTCGACCTCCGCATGAGCCAGTTCGCGGCCGAGCGGGGCGGGCTCTACCGCCGGTATGCAGACGACATCCTGCTGGTGGTGCCACCCGCGTTTTCGGAGCAGGTCACCCCCGCTGTGGAGGCCTGCGCGGCCGCCGAACAGCTCCGCCTGCACCCCGAAAAGCGGGAGCAACGGGACTTCGCCAGCGGACAGCTCACCCGGCCCCCCATCCAATACCTCGGCCTGACCTTCGACGGCGAGCAGGTGCTCATCCGCTCCTCATCGATTGCCCGCTACTACCGGCGGATGAAGGCCGCCGTCACCGCCAAGGCCATGCGGGCTGCGGCGGGGAGCGGTGAACTCTGGAGCCGCGCGCTCTGGACCCACTACAGCCATGTGAGCCGCCGCTCCTTCTACGGCTATGCGCGGCGTATCTCCGCGGCGACGGGAGCGCCGGCGCCCCTGCGCCAGCTGCGGCGCCATGTGCGGGTGCTGCAGGCAGAGATTGCCGCGGCGGTAGCCGAGCAGGGGCTCACGCAACCGCCGCGGAAGCGGCCGCGCTAGGCGCGGGCGGCGGCGGCAAAGCGGCGCGAGCGGGCGTTGGCGGCCGCAGCAAGCTCGCGCTCACGGGGCGAGGCGAAGTCGCGGTCCCAGGCCAGCACCTTGGGCGTCATGATGGCGTGCCAAAGCGGCGGAATCAGCGCGACGACGATGGTGGTCAGGTAGCCCCCAATCATCATCGGGGCGTTGGGAATGGGCCGCAGCTTCTGAAAGGGGACCTCGCCCTCTGCATGGTGGTGGGAGTGGCGGGTGAGGTTGAACATGGACCAGGAGCTGATGCGCCGGTTGGTGTTCCAGGAGTGGCGCGGATGGACCGGCGTGGCCGGGTCGCGGACCATGCCGTAGTGCTCCATGTAGTTCACAATCTCGAGCAGCGACTTGCCCCAGAGAGCACAGGCGGTGAAGTAGACCGCCGCGAGCGGGCCGCCCATGGCGAAGGCGCCGGCGAGCAGGAGCAGGCTCATGGCATGGCCACGAAGGAAGGCGTTGCGCCAGCTCCAGACGGTCGAACCCATGCGTCGCAGACGTGCGCTCTCGATGTGCCAGGCGCTCACATTTCCGCGCCAGGTGGAGACCAGGACATGGGTGTAGACGTCGCGTCCGCGCGGCGCGGTGGCCGGGTCGTCGAGGGTCGAGACATAGCGGTGATGGCCGTAGACATGCTCGATGGAGAAGATGGTGTCGAAGGTGAAGGCGAGCAGCCAGCGACCCACAAACATCGAGATGCGGTCCCAGGTGCGATGGGTGAGTTCGTGCGCCGTGATGGTGCCCACCATGCCGATGATGAGGCCGGTGAGGATGAAGCCGGAGATGTGGTGGATGGGGGCCGTGGCCTCGCGGGCAGCGATGAGGTCGAAGCCCAACAGCGGCGAGAGAAAGGCCCCGAAGCCGAGCGGGTCGCCCGTGGAGACGGTCCAGACAGAGGCGAAGGTGAAGAGGGCGAGGAGCGGGAGCGCCAGCCAGAGCTGGAAGGTGAGGATGCCGGGAAAGGTGAACTCCGGCACCGAGGTGTCGTCGCCCGCGACGGCGTCGCCGAGGATGTAGACGGTGGAGACCGCGATGAGGCCGATGGTGAGGGCTGCTCCGCCCTTGAGCAGGGCAAAGAGGGCGACCGCGCCGATGAGGTGGAAGAGGAAGAACTTGAGGTAGTGGAGGACGGTGACCGCGAACGGCGGTTTGGCTGCTGCAGGAAGTGCCGTGTCTACCGCGTTGGTGAAGCGGTCAAAGCGGATCTGGTCGGCGGTGAGGCCGGCCGAGCGGAGGGTCTGCACGAGGCTGTCGACCATGGCTGGCGGCCCGCAGAGGTAGGCCTCGGTGCGGGTGGAGAGCGGCGCGGGGAGGTGGTCTGCGAGCAGGCCGCGGGCACCCGTCCAGTCGCTGCCGTCGGGCTCCGATGAGAGCACCGGGAGGATGCGGAAGTCGCCCTGCCAGCGGGCGGCGATGCTGCGGAGCTCCTCGAGCGCATAGAGGTCGCGCTGGGCGCGGGCGCCGAAGAGCAGCGTGACGGGGCGTCGATCGCCGGCCTCCGCTGCGGCCTGCAGCATGGCCAGGATGGGGGCGAGGCCGCTCCCGCCCGCAGCGAAGAGCAGCGGTGCGTCGCCGGGCCGGAGCCAGAAGTCGCCGTAGGGCCCTTCCACGGTGAGCGCCCTGCCCTCCGCGTCGCCCTCGACGAGCAGCGGGGAGAGCTTGCCGCCTTCGACCCTTCGGACAATGAAGGCGCACTTCCCATCTGCGGCGTCGGCCGTGGCGAAGGAGTAGCTCCGCGCCGCGTCGTCGAGGCCGTCGAGCGCGAGCATCCCGAACTGGCCGGGCCGGTAGTCGAGCGGCCTTTCCAGGGCGATGGTGAGGCGGGCAATGTCGTGGGTCAGCAGTTCGCGACGGGTGATGCGGCCGGCGAAACGGGCGGTTCGCGGTGCGCCGCTCAGGTCGACCTCGATGGCGACGTCGGAGGTAGGCGTAGACTGGCAGGCGAGGATGAAGTGCTGCTCCACCTCCGCATCGGAGAAGAGGTAGGCGGTCTCGGTCGCCTCGTGGACGGTGCCCTCGATGAGCCTGCACTTGCAGGTCGCGCAGCCGCCCACGCGGCAGCTGTTGGGGAAGGGAATGCCCTCGCGGAGGGCCGCCGCGAGCAGCGTCTCGCCCGGCGCGACCGTGAGGCGCTGACCATTCACAGAGGCGGTGTGCGAGGTCGAAGAGGCGGGCGTGGGCATGGGCAGATCGCTGCGAGAAGGTAGTCCCGATTGTGCGGGAGCTGCGGGGAGAATGCGAGGTCATCTGTTGACAATCGGAGGTCATTTTTTGACAATCCGACGATGGAATCACGCTCCGCCCTCACCGACCTTCAGGTACCCGCCACCTACGTCCAAGCGCTCGCAGAGCTCATCCGAAGCCTTGGCGCCGACACCAGCGACTGGCTCGCCATGTCGGGGCTGACGATGGCGCGGCTCGAGCAGCCCGACGCCTCCGTCTCGCTCCCTCTCTTTGCGCAGCTCGCCTCCGACGCGGTGGGCATCACCCGAGAGCCGGCGCTGGGGCTGCTGCTGGGCGACAGAATGCATGCCGCGAGCCATGGCATCGTGGGGTTCGCTGTGTCGAACGCCGGCACGCCACGACAGGCCGTCGAACTGCTCGCCCGGTTTGTGCGCCTCCGTTTGCCGCTCCTGTCGGTATCGCAGCAGAGCGCCGACGGCGAGGTCGAGGTGCGGTTCCACGAGGCCCTGCCGCTTGGGCCCATGCGTGGGCCCGTGCTCGAGGCGACGCTGCTCACCATCAAGCGGGTGCTCGACGCCATCTCGCTGGGAAGCTGCCCCATCATCCAGGTCGCCTTCCCCTTCTCTGCGCCCGACCATGCGCCGCTCACACGAACCATGTTCGGCTGCCAGGTCATCTTCGATGCCCCGGTGGCTGCGATGCGGCTACCTGAACAGCAGCTCGATCAGCCTCTCCGGCGCGCAGACGCTGCCGCCTTCCGCGAAGCTGCGGCGATCTGCCAGCGCGAGCTCGACCGCATCGGTATCGGAGAGCGGCTCGCGGACCGAGTGCTGCGGCTGCTTGTGGAGCGTCAGAACGGCTTCCCATCGCTGGCCGTGGTGGCGCGCATGGTGCAGCTCACGCCGCGGACGCTGCACCGGCGGCTCGTGGAGGAGGGGACCTCGTTCCGGGCGCTGCTCGATGAGGTGCGGCACCGACGGGCACGCGAGCACCTGCGGAGCGGCGAAATGAGCGTCGAGGAGCTCGCCTTCGCGCTCGGCTATGCCGATCCCGCCAACTTCCGGCGGGCCTTCCGGCGCTGGGAAGGGGTCGCTCCGACCATCTACCGCGACCGCGCGCGGCGCTAGCGGGCGAACGAGAAGCGACTCCGGCTGGCCGGCATGGGGCGAAGGATGGTCCCGTCGGTGACCTGCAGCCGGTGGCCGCGCCAGACCACATGGTGCACCACCAGACCGCGGAACCAGCAGACAAAGACGATGAGCTCACGGAGCGGCACAAGGGGCCAAGCGAGCAGCGACGGCATCTCTCCGCGGAGGGTCCGTAGCGAGACCAGGTCGGTGACCAACCGCACCGTCCAGACGACGGCAAGGAGCGTGAGTGCCGGGACCGAGGGCGAGATCGCGACGGCGGCAAGCGCGAGAACGACAGGCGTCAGGAGCCCCTGCGCAAGGTAGATGGGAAGCCCGACCGCAAAGCGCTGCATCGTGCCCCACCTGCCGAACCGATCGTAGAAGGCCGCGACCGAGCGGGTGCGGCTGACCTGCACGACCACCAGCGAAGAGATGGCGACCCGAAGCCCCAACTCGTCGCGCAGGCGCCGGCCAAAGACGTAGTCCTCTGCCAGCACCTCGGCGAAGCTACGCCAGCCACCCAGCGCCTGCAGGGTAGCGCTGCGCATGGCCATCGACTTTCCTACAACGATGTCCTGACCCGAGAGGAGCTTGGCTGCGACCACGCCGCCGCCGATGCCGCTGCCAAGGTGGAGCACATCGAGCCATGCGCCGAGCGTCTCGGCGCCCTCGCCGCAGACGGGGTGGGTGCAGAGGCCGACGGCGGGGTCGGCGAGGTGGGCGGCGAGGTCGTCGAGGTAGCCCGCGGGCAGCCGCACGTTGGCGTCGGAGACGACGAAGATTTCGCCTTTGGCGACGGCCGTCATGCCGATGAGCTGGGCCACCTTGGGGTTGATGGCGGCTGCGGGGTTGGTGAGGACGAGCCGGACCTGATGGGGGTGAAGCGCCTGCACACGCTGGGCGATGGGGTAGGCTGCATCGCGCTCCGAGGCGACACCGAGAACCAGTTCGTCCGTCGGTCCGAGGGCGGCGACGGCCACTTCGAGCAGAAGTTCGGTGTCATCGTCGAAGCCGGCGAGCGGCCGGAGGATGGAGACCGCAGGTCGCGAGGTCGAAACGGGGGGCGCGGACCGCTTCCGCCATGCGAGGAGCATGACGATTTGGCACCCGAGGAGGAAGGCGCCCGACGCAGCGAAGAGCGCAAGCAGGACCTGTGCTGCCTGGAGCACAGCCGACCAGGTAGGAAGGTGAACAGAGGGGAGGAGAGCCAAGAGGTTCATCGCAGACTCCGAATCAGAGATGCCGCTCGTTAACAGAGCCGCAGCCTTGCGCGGCTTTTGCCGAACAGCGGCCCCGAGAAAGGCGATTGCGGCGCGAGACGGCCACCCGACTGTCGCCAATGGCTCCGGGAGACACGGTCTTGTCACAGTCCTGTCTGATGGGGCTTCAGCGTTGCGCGCGCGCTCGCAGGAGCAGCCAAACTCGGCTAGCAGCGGAGTCCCGTTCCCGAAGGCCCTCTCATGCGCAACGCAGCACGCATCCTCGCAGCAGTCAGCTTCGCAGCGGTGGGGGTGCTTCACTTTACGCAGGCAGCGACCTTTGTGGCGATCATGCCGCCCTATGTTCCTGCGGCGCTCCATCTTCCGGCGGTCTATCTAAGCGGCGTGGCGGAGGTCGCGGGCGGACTGGGGCTGTTGGTGCGTCAGCTTCGCAGGGCGGCAGGCTGGGGCCTGCTTCTCCTCCTCGTGGCTGTCTTTCCTGCCAACATTCACATGGCAATGAACGGCGTGGGGCTGCCAGGCATGCCGGTAAATCAGACGCTGCTCTGGGCGCGACTCCCGCTTCAGTTTGTGCTGGCCGCATGGGTCTGGTGGGTGGCAGAGTGTGGCAGCGCGCGCGGTACCCAGGGGGAGTCATGATGAGACGGGACGAAGGCTCGAGGGTGGCGCGGCAGTTTCGACTGCCGCTGCTCGCGGCGCTGCTGCTCGCGGCCTGCGGAGACAACGGTGCGAAGACAACCGTCTCGACGACCGAAGACACCGCCGTCGATGACACCGGGGATACCGCCGTCGATGACACCGCGGATACCGCCATCGATGACACCACCGACACGACCATCGACGACACCACCGACACAGCCGATGACGACACCACCGACACAGCCGTTGACGACCCCACCGACACGACCATCGACGACACCACCGACACAGCCGTCGACGACACCACCGACACAGCCGTCGACGACACCACCGACACCGCCATCGACGACACCACCGACACCGCCATCGACGACACCACCGACACGACGGTCGATGACACCACGGTAGACACAACGCCGCCGTCCTTCCCCGCCTGCCCGCGCTACGCTGCCGCGGCGCGTGCAGGGCTCGTGACCAACCCCGAAATTGTGGAGGCGAGCGGCCTGGCGGCGAGCCGCCGCAACGCCAATCTGCTCTGGGTGCACAACGACAAGGGCGACACCAATCGGGTGTTCGCGATCTCCTCGGTGGGTGCCACGGTTGCCACCTACCTGCTCGACGGGGCAGAGGCGAACGACTGGGAGGACATCGCGGTGGGCCCCGGCCCCATCGGAGGTACGACCTATGTCTATGTTGGCGACATTGGGGACAACAGCGCCAATCGGAACACCATCGAAATCTATCGGTTTGAAGAGCCGGAGGTGGTCGCCTCCACCGCAGAGGTCACGCTGTCCGGCGTAGACCGGCTGGAGTTCCGCTACCCGGGCGGTCAGGGCGAGAATGCCGAGACGCTGCTCGTCGACCCGACCAACGGCGACCTCTACGTGGTATCGAAGTCGGACACGGGCGAGGCGCGGGTCTACCAGGCCCGTCCGCCCTTTGTGCCGCTGCGAAGAACGACCATGACGCTGGTCACCACCCTGCAGTTCGGCACGGCTCCCCTGATTGGCGACCCATCGGCGACGGGCGGCGACATCTCGCCCTCCGGCGACCTCATTGCCATCCGCAACTACGACACCGCCTACGCCTGGCGGAGACCGGTCGGCACAACGGTGGAGGAGGCGCTCGCGACCGCGCCCTGCGCGCTGCCAGTCAGGGCAGAGTCGCAGGGCGAGGCCTTCGGCTTCTTCAGCGACGGGACGGGCTACTTTACGCTGAGCGAAGGGACGAACGAGCAGCTCAGCCGGTACGTGGCACGCTAGTCCGAACCGCTACTTCGTGGGGCAGGTGCTGACGCCCATGACCGTATAGAGCAGGCAGCTGCCCGTGACGCCCGTTGACAGCGGGATGATGCCGAGGAGGCCCCACATGGTCTTCGGGCCAACGAAGACGAGAGAGATGGCCACCAGGCCAATCACGATGCGAAGGGTGCGGTCCCAGCCTGCTTCATTGATCTTCATCTGACACTCCATCGAGAGGGGTCCTCCGAGCAGCAGAGCGCCTTCGGTAGGTGGTCAGAATGTAGAAAGGTCAGGGGTTGGAAACAGGGCCGAATCGGGTTGCGAGAGCGCTCAAAACGGCGCGCCATTTTGCACAGCGCGCTAGCTAACGGGGGAGCGGTTGCGCGCCGGCCGGCGCCATGCGTTGGGCGCTGTAGATGCCCTTCTGGCCCGCGAGCAGTGCAGCCGTGGCGATGGCCAGCGCCGCGCCCGGCAGCACCGAGAAACCAAACAGTTCGACTGCCATCACCAGCAGCGCGAGCGGCGTGTGGGCGGCCGCGGCGAAGAGGGCCACCATGCCGACCGCAGCAGTCGCCAGCGGCGGCAACCCCAACAGTGGTGCAGCCGCGCGGCCTGCGAGCGCGCCGATGACGAAGAGCGGCGTGACCTCGCCGCCGATGAAACCCACGCCCACCGTGACCGCGGTGAAGAGCAGTTTGAGCGCAAAAGCCTCGGGCCCAGAGGCGCCTGCGCCGAAGGCCTCTGTGAGCAGCGGAAGGCCAAGGCCGAGGGACTCGCGCGAGCCGAGCGCGAGGGTGAGCAACAGCAGCAGCGCGCCACCTGCGGCAAGGCGGAGCGGCAGCCGCGGGAGGTAGCGCTCCGACGCGGCCTTGATGCCGTGCGAGAGCCAGACGAAGAGGCGCGCGAGGAGCCCCATGC
>CAIWGR010000193.1 GCA_903912275.1 uncultured delta proteobacterium | reverse complement strand
GAGAGGTGCTCGCGGAGCCGTTCGGGATGGGCGCCGATGCGGCGTGCGATGAGGTCGAGGAGGTTCATTCGGTGACACAACGATTGGCGCGGCAGACGGCCGCGGGGGCGGGGCCGCAGCGGCAGGCAGAGGTGGAGAGAGAGCTGCAGGAGAGGCTCTCGTAGGAGGCGGAGAGCGAAGCGAGATGCGAGGTCTGCGCGCTGGTGTTGTGGGCGTAGTAGCAGCCGAGCTCAGCGCAGGCCGGGGCGAGCTCGGCGGTGCAGTCGGTGTCGGCGTTGCAGGGCTGCATGTCTGCGATGGCGGTGCGCATGGCGTCGAGCAGGCCGCCGCAGTCGGTGAGGGAGCCGGCGCAGACGGGGATGGCGCAGCCGCAGCCGTCGGTGGCGCAGAGGCAGTCTGCGGGGCAGGCGGTGGTGCAGACATCGGTGCAGGCCTGGCAGCTTCCGTCGATGCAGCCCGAGGGTGGCGGCGAGGCGCAACGGCAGACAAAGTCGCCGCAGTTGCCGGCCACGAAGCGGTCGTAGACGGAGGTGATGAGGGAGCGGTCTTTGTCGAGGCGGAAGAACTCGTAGCAGCCGCCGCCATAGGGGCAGAGCGGGTTGAGCTGGAGGGCGCACTGCGACGAGCGGTCGCAGAGCGCCATCTCTTCGCGGGCGGCGGCGAGCTCGGCCTCGATGGGTGAGCAGCGGCTGGGGATCCAGTCCTCGGGGATGGGCGTGGAATCGGCTGTCGTGTCGGCGGCGGTGTCTGCGGCGGTATCCGCGGTTGTGTCGGTCGCAGTGTCGGTGGCTGTGTCTTCGATGGTTGTATCAGCAGCGGTATCGGCGGCGGTGTCGGCCGTTTCCGAGGTGTCTGCAGTCGTGTCGCTTCCGGAGCCAGTGTCGACGGTCGCGGTATCGACAGCGGTGTCGGCCGCAGTGTCAGCAACAGTGTCTGTGGCGGTGTCTTCGATGGCGGCATCGGTGCCGGCCTTTGCGGTTCCGCCGCTGGTGCCACAGGCGATGAACGTTGCCAGCGCGAGGAGCGAGGCCGTGTGTGTTGCGAGCTGCTTCATGGTGCCTGGATGGTGGCGACGCGGTCGAGCGCGTCTGCGTCGGTGAGGCCTTCGCGGAGGAAGGCGATGAGGTCGTCGAAGTCGCGGTCTGTCAGGGTGACAGGTGTAGCGACGAGCGGGTCGAGGGTAGAGAGGAGTCGCGCGTTGTCGATGGGTGCGCCGTGCCAGGTGGACTGCAGGAGCGGGTCGAGCTGCTGCCAGTCGTAGCGGAGGAGGGCGTCGCGCGGGTCGAGGTGGTGGCGGACGGCGGCCTCCAGGGTGGTGTAGGCGCCGTTGTGCATCCAGGGGCCGGTGGTGGCGGTGTTGCGGAGCGGCGCGGTGGCGAAGGCGTAGCGGTCGGTGGTGCGCTCGGTCTGCGAGGCGCGGCCGAAGTCGTAGGGCTCTTCATACTCCTGGCCGAGCCCAATGAAGGGGACGCCGAGGTTGTGGAAGGCGTTGTCGGCGAGGAGGGGGCCGTTGTGGCAGCTGGTGCAGCCGGCGGCGGTGGAGAAGAGGAGGGCTCCGCGGAGGGCCTGGTCGGAGAGGGCGCTGTCGTCGCCTTCGAGGAAGCTGTCGAAGGGTGTCTCGCGGCTGTCGAAGGCCTGCGCGGCGAAGGCCTCGAGCGCGGAGAAGAGGCGCTCAAGCGAGAGGGATTCGGGCGCTTCGCCGGGGAAGGCGGCCACGATGAGCGGGCGCATCTGGGCGTCGCTGACGAGCCGTACTGCGAGTGCATCCCACATGCTGTGCCAGTCGTCTTCGTCGATGGCGGCGATCTCGTTGGGCGTGCCGTCGATGGCGTTTTCGCCGGCGTTTCCGCGCATGTCGAAGCGCTGCGTTACATGGAAGAGTGCGACCGCGGAAAAGAGTCCCGCGATGCCTTCTCGGTAGGGCTGTTCGGCCTCTTCGGGCGGCGTGAAGGTGCCCTCTTCGAGGCGGGTAACGCCGCCGTCACGGAGGAGTGCTGTCTGCAGGTTCGAGGCGCGGAGAAAGAGGTCTGGTGCGTTACGGGCCTGCAGCCGTCGGAGGGGCGTGAGCTGGCGGTTGGGTCCGCGCCCGACGCCGCCTGTGCCGATGGAGAGCGAGAGGGCGTCGGTGGTGGCGAAGAGGGGGTCGTGGCAGGTGGCGCAGGAGGTGTCGCGGTTGCCGGAGAGGAGCTTGCTGGTGAAGAGTGCCTGACCGAGCGCGAGGGCCTCTGGCGAGGCCGTCGCGGGAGGCGGTGGCGGAGCGAGTGCTGCGGCGGCTGCTGCCGTTCGGAGTTGCGCGATGAGCTCATCGCGGGAGGGCGCCGTTGGCTCGTCGTTGCAGGCTGCAGAGAGCAGCAGCAGCAGCGCGCAGGTGGAGCGGGTGGCGAAGTGGCGTAGCATGGGCCTCCGAGGGTGCGCTCTGGGTTAGGGGGAGTGGGCTCCGGAGGCAAACCTTGTGCGGCCGCGACGCGCCATTCTGTGCGGTCCGCGCGGAGGTGCGATTGTGGACATCACCTGCGCTGCGTGGTATCCGCCGCCCGCCTTCTTAGGGGTTTTGCCGTGCTGATTGATCTTCATACCTACTCGCGTGCCTCGGGTGGCGCTTCCGTCGACAACGTTGTGAGCGCTGCTCGCGCCGCCGGCCTCGACGCCGTTCTGTTCGCCGACCGCGAAGCCTCTGCCGAAGTGGCGCGTGGCATCGCCCGCGGCACGTTCGGAGACTTCCGCGTGTTTGTGGGCGTTGAGCTGTCGACCCGCGGTGGCGATGCCATCTTGGTGCTGCCGCAGATTGACCCCTACCTGACCCGCGAAGAGTGGCGTGAGCTGATCGCCTTCGGCCGTCCGACGCTCGAAGATGTGGTGGCCTACGCGGAGCGTGAAGGCGGCGTGGTGCTGCTCGCGCATCCCTACGATCGTGACCGCAAGCTGAGCCCCCGCGACCGCATGTTTGTGCACCAGCGCCTCTCGGGCATCGAGGTGGGCAGCAACGGCTCTCACCCGTCGTCCAATGCTGTGGCGCTCGAGGCTGTCGGCTACTCCGGCGTGCCTGCCTTCGGCGGTTCTGCTGCCACGGGCGTGCAGCCCAACGAGCCTCGCTGGGCGACGCTGCTGAGCGGCACCCCGACGAACCATGCCGAGCTCGTGGAGCTCCTCAAGGCTGGCAACTTCTGGGCTGTGGAGATCTACCCGCCCGGTGTTGCGCCTCGCATTGCGCGCGACGATCGTGGCCCGCGCCGTGATGACCGTGGCCCGCGCCCCGAAGGCGGCGATCGCGGCCCGCGCCGTGACGACCGTGGCCCCCGCCCCGAGGGCGGCGATCG
>CAIWGR010000192.1 GCA_903912275.1 uncultured delta proteobacterium | reverse complement strand
GCAACCACGAGCGGTACTCCGATACGGGCGCTTCGCTCTTCAACGAGTACATGTCCCAGCCCGACGACGAGCACTGCTTCGGCTGGCGCTACGGCTCCCTGTTCGTGCTCTTCATCGATACCGAGAATGCCGTCGACCCGGGCACGCCCCAGCGCATCTGCATCGAGAATCAGCTCGGGTCCGAGGCGGCCACCAGCGCCACCTTCCGCGCCGCCGTCTTCCACAAGCCGCCGCGGATCGAATTCTGGTTCGGCGGCCGCTTCGCCTTCCCCGCCTCGATGGAGGCGCCGCAGGTGCGCACCATCCTGGAGCCCCTCTTCGCCTCCTACAACGTCAACATCGTCTTCAACGGCCACAACCACCTCTACGCCCACACGCCCGAGCTGGCGAACGGCATCACCTGGGTGACCACGGGCGGCGGTGGCGGTCAGCTCGACACCCAGTCCGGCATCTGGCGCGTTGGTACGTGGCCCGAGATCCAGACCCAAATCTCGCAGTTCCACTTCATGCACGTGAACGTGGTCGGCGACACGATGAGCCTCGAAG
Source organism: uncultured delta proteobacterium (assembly GCA_903912275.1). Lineage (GTDB taxonomy): Bacteria > Myxococcota_A > Bradymonadia > REDH01 > REDH01 > CAIWGR01. Next base: position 6,401 of record CAIWGR010000192.1, on the reverse strand, counting down.
CAGTGGCTACCAACGGCAGCATCCTCCACTCCTTCTCGATCACGCCCTAGGCGGGGCCGGCTTCGTTGCGGAGCGACGCTGCCAGGCGGCGCAATCCCTCTTCGGTCGATACGGCAGGCAGGTAGCCGAAGTCACGCGCCGAGGCGCTGATGTCGTACCAATGGTCGGTCGAGAGCTGCTTGGCGACGAACCGGGTCATCATCGGCTCGCTCTCACGCCGCAGCAGCGTGAAGATGAGTTCGAGCAACGCGCCGACGGCATAGGCCACAGCAGGCGGAATGGTGCGCTCGACCGGTGCCAGCCCCGCGGCCCCAACGATGCCGTTGACCAGGTCGCGTAGCGGCATCGGCTCGCCGTTGGTGATGAAGTAGGCCTTTCCGCCGCAGGCACCGCCCTGCGCCAGGCAATCCGCAGCGAGCAGATGGGCCGTTGCAGCGTTCTCCACATAGACGCCGTCGATGACGTTGCTGCCGTCTCCCACAAAGCGGAGCCGCCCTGCGCGATGACGCTCGATGATGCGGGGCACGAGGTGGTTGTCGCCGGGCCCCCAGATGAGGTGGGGCCGGAGCGCCACGGTCGCGAGCGCCGTGCCGTGCTGGGCCAGGACCATCTTCTCTGCCTCCGCCTTGGTCGCGGGATAGGCCGTGAGGAAGTGGGATGCGTAGGGGGCCGACTCATCCACGCCTGCCACATCGTCGCCGCCATGCACCACGCTCGGCGTGCTCGTGTAGACCAGTCGCGAGACGCCCTGCGCGGCGCAAGCCGCCAGCACCCGTTCGGTGCCCACAATGTTGGCGACGCGGTAGCTCTCGTAGGAGCCCCATACACCCGCCTTGGCGGCCACATGAAAGACCGTGTCGCACCCCTCCGCCGCCCGCATCACAGAGTCTGCATCGGCGATGTCGCCACGAACCGTCGTAACGCCCATCGCCGCCAGCGCGGGGTAGTCGCCACGCTGCAGCGAAACGACCGCTACGCCCCGCGCGCGCAGGTCGCGGCAGATGTAGCTGCCGAGGAAGCCGCCGCCGCCTGTAACGAGCGCCCGCTTCACGAGAGCCTCGCCTGCGCCCAGACAGCCAGCGTCTCCCGGTTGATCTTGGCGTTGTGGCGCACATCGACCGGGAAGCCAGGATGGAAGAGAATCCGCTTCACCCGCGCGGTGACGGGGTTTGCCGCGGCCATCGCCAGCAGCTCCTGCTCGATGCGCTTCTTCTCCCGCGATGCGGTGTTCGGCTCCAGCTCCACACAGAGGAGCGGCTCGCGGATGCCGGCAACCGTCACGCCGACAAGTGCGGTCCGGTAGACGCTCGGGTGGGTGTTGAAGACCTCCTCGAGGTTGACCGAGAAGAGGGTCGCATCGTCGAGCACGACGCGGTGGCCTTTGCGCCCGCAGAACCAGAGGCGGCCCTTGGCGTCGAGGTAGCCGAGGTCGCCCATCCGGTGCCAGAGCTCGCCGGAGGCAGAGACCATCTTGGAGCGGGCGTCGGCCCCTTCGTCGTTCAGATAGCCTGTGGTCACCACGTCGCCGCAGACCGCAATCTCACCCACTTCGCCAACCGCGCAGTCGGTCGCCAGCGCGGGGTCTGCGATGGCCTCATCGGTGATGCCGATGACCCGAAGCCGGATGGAGGGCACGGGCGGGCCGACGCAGACGCCGGCGCCCTTCTCTGTCTCGGCCCACGTCTCTGCCAGAATCTCGGTGCTCGACATCATCGCGACGGGCAGCGACTCGGTGGCGCCGTAGGGCGGGAAGAGCTCTCCATCGGGCGAAATGAGCGCGAGCATACGACGCATGATGGGCGCAGGCACCGGCGCGCCGGCGGCCATGATACGGCGAAGCGTCGGCATCTTGGAGCCATGCGCCTCGCCCCAGCGACTCACCGTGTTGAGCAGCGCGGGGGAGCCGAACATGGTGGTCGCTCCGAAGGCATTCACGGCCTCGATCACATTCGGAGGATAGACCTTCGCGGGACGCGATGCGTCCATGTCGGGGATGACCGAGGTCATGCCGAGCGCGGGGTCGAAGAGGGCAAAGAGCGGGAAGGTGGGGACGTTGATCTCGCCCTCCTGAACGCCGAACATCTCACGGATGGCGACCACCTGGGCAGCGAAGTTCCGGTGACGGCAGATGGCACCCTTCGGCGGTCCCGTGGAGCCACTCGTAAAGAGGATGGCGGCGATCTCGTCGGCCGTCGTCTCGGCCATCGGCACAGGCTTGGCGCGACCGGCGGCGATGACCTCCTCCAGGCTGACGCCGCCCCAACCCCAGCGGGTGCCCACCGTCACGAGGTGGGTGAGCGTCTCGCGCCCCCAGCCGAGCACGAGGCGGGCGGCGTGCGCCTGCGGGATGCCGATGAAGGCCGTCGGCTTGGAGCGGGCGATGCAGCCCTTGATGTTCTTGAGCCCAATGCCCGGGTCGATAAGCACCGGGACAATCCCCGCCTTGATGAGCGCGAAGGTGAGCGAAAACAGGTTGAGCCCCGGCTTCACCATGAGGGCCGAGCGGTCGCCCCGCTTGAGCCCCATCGCGAGCAGCCCGGCAGCGATGTCGTCGCTGCGCTGGTCGAGCTCCGCGTAGGTCATCCGCGCGTAGCTGTCGCGGTCGCCCGGGTCTCCGCCCGTGGCGCAGTAGATGGCGATGTCGTTCGGGCGGCGCGCGGCCATCGCGGAGAGGTGACTCGCGATATTGACCGAGCTCATTGCGTTGCGCGACCCGTCACAGGGGCGTTGCGCCGGAGGAAGTCGACTACCTTCGGCAGGAGCTCGTCGCCCGCATCTTCGAGCACGTAGTGGCCCCCGTCTGCGACGCGATGGACCTCTGCCTGGGGCCAGGCCTGCTCGAAGGTCTTGAGGAAGCTCTCGTCGAAGACGAAGTCCTTGAGCCCCCAGCCGAGGAAGACGGGCGTGGCGGCAAACTGCTTCAGCCCAGCGCCGGTCGCTGCAACGAGCGCGTAGCCTCGGTCGTCCGCCGCAAGCGGGATGTCTTGCACAAAACGGAGCGTCGCCAGCCGGTTCTCACGCTTGGCGTAGGGGGCAATGAAGGCGGCCCGAAGCTCCGGCGTCAGCGCCTTGCGGGTGACCGCAGTGTAGGCCGCACCCACGGCAAAGGCGTTGAGACCCGAGACGAGCGCGGCGCCCACCGGAGTATTCCGCACAAGCCAGAGCTGCCAGGGCAGCCGCTTGATGTGGGGATTGGGGAAGGCGCCGGTGTTGAAGAGGCAGATGCGCCCCACCCTGCCCGGATTCTGAACCGCCCAGGCCATGCTGATCATGCCACCCCAGTCATGCGCCATGATGGTCACAGGCCGGTCGAAGGCGAGGTGGTCCATGAGGCGGCCAAAGTCTGCGACACGCCGCTCAAAGGTGAAGTCGTAGTCGGCATCCGTGGGCCGCGACGAGAGGCCGCAGCCGATGTGGTCGGGGACGATGCAGCGGTAGTCGGAGCGGAGGGCTGCAACGGCGTTGCGCCAGAGGAAACACCAGCTCGGGTTGCCGTGGACCATGACGACGGGGTCGCCGCTGCCCTCGTCGAGGTAGTGCTGCTCATGGCCTGCGTTGTCCCAACGCTGCGACCGGTAGGGAAGGAGTGCGTCCGCGACGCCGATGTCGGCGAGCGTGAGGCTCACCAGACAAGCTCCGCCATGGAGCAGTTGAGACCGCTCCCGATGCCGAGCAGGCCGACGCGATCGCCCTTCTTGATACGCCCCGCCTCGATGGACTTGGACAGCGCGATGATGATGGAGGCGGGCCCCACGTTGCCATACTCGGGGAAGATGGCGAGCACCTTCTCCACGGGCAGGCCGAGCAGGCTGCAGAGCGAGTCGGTGTGGACCTTGCTCACCTGATGGAGGCAGTACTCGTCGAGCTCCGTTTCACCCCAGCCGAGCTCGCGCTTGGCCAGTTCGAAGGTCTGCTGCGCCAGCTCGAGCCCGGCGAAGAGGAGTTTCTTGGTGTCGGTGAACATGCGGTCCGGGTAGCCGATGCAGAGCCGGTTGTGCTCGGTCGCAGCGAGCGTCACCCCGCCGACGAAGCGGGCCGCATCGGGGTGGAGTTCAGAACGGCAGAGCAGCATGGCAGCGCCGCCGGAGCCGAGCGTGAGCGTGGCGAAGTTGGCGCGGAACTCCTTCTGGTCGATGTTCGGATCGAGCAGACGGCCGATGGTCGCCGAAATGGGCGGCCGGCTGTCTTCACCGTCGACGATGAGGCCGTAATCGATGCTGCCATTTTCAATCATCGAGGCGACGAGGTCCATGCCGTTCAGGAAGCCGAGGCAGGCGTTGCCGACGTCGATGTTCATGCAGGTCGATGGCATGCCGAGGTTGCCATGGACGATGCAGGCCGTCGACGGCTCGAGGTAGTCGCGGCAGACGGAGGTGTTGATGAGGATGCCGACGCGGGCGCGATCGATGCCGGCGCGCTCCAGCGCAATCTCGGCAGCAGCGGTAGCGGCGTCGCTGGGCATCTGGCCTTCGTTGAGCCAACCGCGCGACGCGATGCCTGTGAGGCTCTCGAGCAGACCTGGCTGCACCGCGAGGCGCTCCATCGTTGGAGCGATCTGCTGCTCAATCCAAGCAGAAGAGACCCGATTCGGGGCATCGGCGTGAGCAACCGACAGGATGGAAACTTGTTGAAACTTCACGGCACTCCCGCAGCACAACGACAGCACGGATGATACCGCGCGGCCGCGGGTCTCTAGGGCAGCGCCGCGCCGCCCGTCAAGCAACTCAAATGCCGCAGCATGTCAGAAGAATCGCACCGCTTTCACGCGGGAATCCCTCCTGAAGCCGGCTCGCTTAGGGGCAGGCCGGCGTGCCAACACAGTCGCTGTCGGCACAGTCGATGGTGCCGTCCGCATCGTCGTCGGCGCCGTTGGTGCAGTTGAGTTCCACGGCGCCGGGGACGATGCATGCAGGGTCGGTCGCGCAGCCGCTGTCGGCACAGTCGATGGCGCCGTCGAAGTCGTTGTCGATGCCGTCGCCACAGGTGCGGCCCTGCTCGGGAATGACGGCGCCGCAGGCGAAGGAGCTGAAGCAGTCACTGTCGGCGCAGTCGATGGCACCGTCGCCATCGTTGTCGGTGCCATCGCCGCAGGCGCGACCCGTCTCGTAGAGCGGCGTTCCAGGGCAGCCGCCTGTGCCGGCGCAGGAGGGATCGGCGCAGTCGGTGAGACCGTTGCCATCGTTGTCGGTACCGTCGGCGCAGGCGCGACCCGTCTCTGGCTGGACGGGGAGGCAACCGAGCAACGCAGCGCAGTCGGTATCGGCGCAGTCGGTGGCGCCATCGCCGTCGTTGTCGAAGGCGTCGAAGCAGAGCGCATCCACCTCCGCCACCGGGCTGGTGGCGCAGTTGGCGGCCAGGGCGCAGTCCGTATCGGCGCAGTCGGCTGCACCGTCAGCATCATTGTCGAGCGTGTCGCGGCACTGCGTTCCAACCTCGGCGGTTGGCACAAAGCAGTTCGGCGAGCCGGCGCAGTCCGTGTCTGCGCAGTCCGCGGCGCCGTCGCCATCGTTGTCGACACCGTCAAAGCAGGCGCGACCTGTCTCGGTGGTGACAGGGGCGCAGGCCGGGTCGGCGGCGCAGTCGGTGTCGGCGCAGTCAATGGCGCCGTCGCCGTCGTTGTCGACCCGGTCGAAGCAGGCGCGACCGGTCTCCGTGGTTGTCGGCGCGCAGGCAGGGTCGCCAAGACAGTCGCTGTCATCGCAGTCCACTGCGCCGTCGAAGTCGTTGTCTTGCCCGTCGGAGCAGAGCGGACCTACCTCGGGCACGATGATGGGGCAGGCGGAGCTGCCGAGGCAGTCGCTGTCGTCACAGTCCACGGCGCCGTCGAGGTCATTGTCGATACCGTCGCTGCAGAAGGTGCGCCCAGTCTCCACCAAGGGCGTACCGGTGCAGCCGCCATATCCCGCGCAATCGGGGTCATCACAGTCCACGAGCCCATCGCCGTCGTTATCGGTCGTATCCGCGCATACACGGTTGCCCGACTCCGGCAGCACCGGCTGGCAGTTCAGCAGCGCAGCGCAGCCATCGTCGTCGCAATCAACGAGGCCGTCGAAGTCGTTGTCGACCGTGTCGAAGCAGAGCGCGCCCTCTTCGGTGACGGGCACGACCGCGCAGAGCGGGCTGGCGGAACAGTCGGTGTCGTCACAGTCTACCGCGCCGTCGCCGTCATCGTCGAAGCGGTTATCGCAGGCCTCTACGATGGAGATGACGCCGCCGTCGGAGGTATCGCCACCGTCCGATTCAACGCTTGTGTCCGTCGCGCCGCCACCATCAGCAGAACCATCAACGGCGTCGGAGCCGCCGTCCACAGCAGCGCCGGAACCATCGGCACCGGCATCGCCACCGACCGCAGTGACGCCTGGCGAGGAGGAGGTGCCGCAGGCGGCAAGGAGAAGGAGGAG
>CAIWGR010000191.1 GCA_903912275.1 uncultured delta proteobacterium | reverse complement strand
GGGAAGTGCGCGGGCCGCGCCTCCAAGATTTCATGGACCCAGGTCGAGGTCGGCTCCGCCGTCACCTGGAAGTACCCCTCCTGCATCCTCGCCGGCGACGAGTCGGTGGGCGAGTTCTACTCCGTCGCCCTCACCCGCGACAAAATGCAGGCCGACACCGGCACCAAGATGATCCACCTCGGCAAGAACACCCGGAGCACGATCATCAGCAAGGGCATCTCGGCCGGTGAGTCGCACAACAGCTACCGCGGCCTGGTCCGCGTCGCGCCCGGCGCCGACAACGCCCGCAACTACTCGCAGTGCGACTCCATGCTGGTCGGCGACCGCTGCAGCGCCAACACCTTCCCCTACCTCGAGGTCCGCAACAACACCGCGACCATCGAGCACGAGGCCACCACCACCCGCCTCGGCGCAGACCAGCTCTTCTACCTCGCCGCGCGCGGCATCGACCAGGAGAAGGCCATCTCCATGCTGGTCAACGGCTTCTGCGAGCAGGTCTTCAACAAGCTCCCGCTCGAGTTCTCGGTCGAAGCCGTCAAACTGCTCGAGCTCAAGCTCGAAGGCTCCGTCGGTTAACTGAACGCCCATCCCATCGAGAGTCCCCCGTGAACCTGCTCCACATCAAGAACCTCCACGCCAGCATCGACGGCAAGGAGATCCTCCGCGGCGTCAACCTCGAGGTGAAGCCCGGCGAGGTACATGCCATCATGGGGCCCAACGGCTCCGGCAAGAGCACCCTCTCCAAGGTCATCGCCGGCCACCCCGACTACGAAGTCACGGGCGGCGAGGTCATCTACTCGCCCCAGTTCCGGCCCAAGGACCTGCTCGAGATGGAGCCCTTCGAACGGGCCCGCGAAGGCATCTTCCTCGCCTTCCAGTACCCCGTTGAGCTGCCCGGCATCTCCAACGAGCTCTTCCTGCGCGCCTCCTTCGACGAGATCTGCCGCGCCCAGGAGGTGCCTCTGCTCTCCGACGCCGACTTCCACGCACTGCTGCTCGAGAAGGCCAAGCTGGTCGAGATGGACCCCTCCTTCCTCAGCCGACCCGTCAACCTGGGCTTCTCGGGTGGCGAGAAGAAGCGGAACGAGATCCTCCAGATGGCCATGCTGCAGCCCCGCGTCGCCTTCCTCGACGAGACCGACTCGGGCCTCGACATCGACTCGCTTCGGCAGGTCGCAGGCGGCGTCAACAAGCTCCGCAGCAGCAGCAACGCCTTCGTCCTCATCACCCACTACCAGCGGCTCCTGAACTACATCACCCCCGATGTGGTCCATGTCTTCTGGAACGGACAGATCATCAAGAGCGGCGGGCGCGAGCTCGCCCTCGAGCTCGAAGAGAAGGGCTACGACTGGCTCAAGCCCGAGGCCCAGGACCCCGCATGAGCGCCCCCCTCTCTCCGCTCCTTGAGGCAGCCAAGGCCCGCGTGGCCGACGGCGGCAATCGGCCCGCTGCGGCCGCCGCGCTCGAACGGCTCCTGGCCACCGGCCTGCCCACCCGCCGCGACGAAGACTGGCGCTACCTCCAGCTCGCGCCGCTTGCAGCGCTCGCACCCGTCGCCGGCAGCGAGGCTCCGCTCCCCGCCTTGCCCGACCTCCTCGACGGTGAGCTCCGGCTCGTCTTTGTCGACGGCCAGCTCGCCACAGCCCTCTCCTCGCCCGAGTCCGCCTGGTCTGGCTGGAGGTCCGACCGCTCCGTGGCACCGCTCACCGCCTTCGGTGAGCTCGCCGCAGCCATCGCGCCCGCAGCCGTCGGCCTCGCGCTCCCGGCCGGCCTGCAGCTCGCCGGCCCGCTCCACCTGCTCTTCCTCCACACCCGCGCGGGCGTCACGCTCAGCGGTGCCACCTTTGCACTCTCGCTGGGCCGCGGCGCCGAGGCGACGCTCGTCGAGAGCCACCTCTCCGCCGACGGCGCAAACGGCCTCGCCACGGTCGCCCTCGACCTCACGCTCGCCGACGGTGCGGCCCTCACCCATGTGAAGTTCCAGGAGCTCGGCCGCGGCCTCTCCCACCTCGCCGACACCCGCATCACCACCAGCCGCGACGCCCGCTACAAGAGCGTCTCGCTCACGGGCGGCGCCCTGCTCTCGCGCGACACGCTCGCCGTCACCGTGAACGGCGCCGGCGCCCACACCGAGCTGCAGGCCCTCTTCCTCCCCGGCGAAGGGCAGACCCACGACCACCACACCGCGCTCGACCAGACGCAGCCCGACTGCACCGCGCGGCAGGTCTATAAAAGCATCCTCCGCGGCAACGGCCACGCCATCTTCAACGGCAAGGTCTTTGTCCGGCAGGCTGCACAGCGCACCAACGCCGACCAGTCGAGCAAGAGCCTGCTCCTCGACAAGGCCTGCCGCGTCGACGCCAAGCCCCAGCTCGAGATCTTCGCCGACGATGTCCGCTGCACCCACGGTGCCACCGTCGGCCAGCTCGACCCGGCCGAGCTCTTCTACCTCATGTCGCGTGCCATCCCGCGGAGCCGCGCCGAAGAGCTCCTGCTCCACGGCTTCGCCGTCGACGTACTCAACGAACTCGGCCACCCCGCACTGCTCGAGCGCGGCCTGGCGCTCCTCACCCGTTTCTCGGAGGCGTAGTCATGGGCTTCTACATTCACGTTCAGGAGACACCCAACCCCAACGCGGTGAAGTTCATCTCCTTCTACACCGTGAAGTCGCACGGGAAGAGCAACTACCGGGCCGCCGAAGAGGCGGAGCATGTGCCCGTTGCGCGCGAGATCTTCGCGGTCGGCGGCATCGAGCAGATCTACCTCTTCGACAACTACATCACGGTCACCAAGCGGAGCGAACTGCCCTGGGGCGAGCTCTCCAAGAGCATCCTCGACCTGCTTCAGATTTCGCTGCCCGTGCACGACCCCGACTTCACCGACCCCGAGCCGCCGGCCTCGGAGAACCAGGTGGAGAAGACCCCCGAGATCCTCGCCATCGAGGAGATCCTCGACCGCACCGTCAAGCCCTACCTTGCGGCAGACGGCGGCGGCATCGAGGTCATCGAGCGGCAGGGCGACAAGATCTTCATCAAGTATCAGGGCGCCTGCGGCACCTGCCCCAGCTCGGTGGGCGGCACCCTCATCGCCATCCGCGACGTGCTCCGCGACGAGCTCGGCCCCGACATCGAGGTCATCGAAGTGGGCGGCGCGATGCTCGGCTACTGAGCCGAGC
>CAIWGR010000190.1 GCA_903912275.1 uncultured delta proteobacterium | reverse complement strand
TGCCTCGGCACGAGCGACTGCGGCCTCGGCCAGGAGTGCCGGGCCAACCGTTGCAAGGTTGCCGGCAGCTGCGACAGCGATGCAGAGTGCGCCAGCGGCTCGCGCTGCGAGGCCAACATGTGCGTGGCCCGCGTCGCCCCGCCGACCAACGACAACTGCGAGGACGGTCGCGCCTTCCGCACCGTCTACTTCGACTTCGATGAGTCGACGCTCACCGAGTCTGCCCGTGCCGACCTCGCCTTCAACAAGCTCTGCATCGCCAACAGCAGCGCGACGGTCAGCCTCGAGGGCCACTGCGACGAGCGTGGCACCGAGGAGTACAACCTGGCCCTTGGCGAGCGTCGCTCGCGCTCGGTCAAGAACTACCTGACCAGCAACGGCACCGCTGCCAACCGGCTCAAGACTGTCTCGTACGGCGAGACCCGCCCCGCCGACAGCCGCACCTCGGACGACGCCTGGTCGCGCAACCGCCGCGTTGAGTTCGCTCCCCGCTAACTCCCTCCGAGAACGATAGCGGCGCGGTTTGCCAGTGGCGGCCGCGCCCTTTTTGTTTGAGCCACCTGCACTTTGAGCTGCCAATGCGAAGCATTCGCCTTCTTGCCTCTGCCCTGCTCCTCCTTGTCGTTCAGACCGGCTGCTACCTGCAGCGGGACGGCGAGGCGCTCGAGACCCGCTTTACGATTCTTGAGGCAAAGCAGGCCGACCTTTCCAGCACCCTCGAGACGGAGCGCGACCGACTCGCCGTTCTCATCAAGGAGGCGGAGTCCAAGGTTGCAGCAATCCAGACCATGCTTGGCGAGGCCGAGGCAAGCCTGCGGCGGAACAACGCCGACCTCGGCGTTCGCATGGATGCGACCGACAAGGAGAGCGCGCTGCTCCGCGGGCGGCTCGAAGAGACCCTGCACCAAATAGAGAATCTCAAGCAGGAGCTGCAGCTCACGCGTGAAGACCTCGCTGCTCAGATTGCACAGCTCGCCGGCCACTAGCAGCTGCCTGCGAGTGGCGGTTCGGCCGCTGCTCGCGAGCCTGCTCCTGCTCGGGTGCGGCCACAGCGATCCGATGGCGGCGGCGGAGGGCAGCGCCGCGCCGAACACGGTTGCGCGAGAGCAGGCGGGCGCAGCTCCGGCTGCCAAACGGAGGCAGTTCGACAGTCCGCAAGAGGCCGTCGACTTTGCTCTCTTTCGCGCCCGCTACGAGGCGGCACGCCAGAGCGCGGCGGCGCTGTCGCGCGACGCTGCAGCGGTGACTTCCTACCGCGGCACCTCGCCCATCCCCGGCGCGCGACGCATCCACGTTGTTTCTACAGCCAATCTCCGCGGCAAGCTCGAAGACTGCGGCTGCAAGAACAACCCGCTCGGCGGCCTCGCACGCCAGGCGACCATCGGCCTGCAGCCCGTCGAGGGCGACGCGGTAGCGCTGACGCTCCGACTCGACGCGGGCGACGGACTGTTTGCCTCGAGAGAGCCCGCCACGGGGTTTGGCGAGACAGCGGAGCAGGTGACGGCGCGGGCCCTGCTTGCAGCCTACCGGGCGCTTGGGATGCAAGCGATGGCGATTGGCGCCTACGACCTTCGGCTCGGCGCGGCCTGGACGCTGCGCGAGGCGGAGCGAGCGGGGGTTCCGATGCTGTCGTGTAACCTTCGGCGCGGAGCGGGTTGGGTGCCGGGGAGCATCCTGCTGGGCGAACGGGCAAACCGCGTCGGCGTGATTGGCGTGACGCTCGCGACGCCTGAAACCTCGGGGGTGCTCGAGAGTGCAGGCGTGGATGCGGCAGCAGCCGTGTCGCGTTACAACGCGGAGGCTGCGTCGGTTGTGTCGAAGGGCGCGCATGGCATCGTGCTGCTCTCGGCCGGCGGCATGGAGGCGACCCGGAGTTTTGTGGCGGCGCTCCGAGAGAGCGGCGGGCCGCTCCCGGCGCTGGTGCTGGTGTCGGGGTCGTTGCAGCTCACGGGCGATGCCATCTGGGCCGGCGAGGTGCCGCTGCTTGAGGCGGGTGACGAGGGCAAGACGCTGCTCCGCACCGACCTCTTCGTAACGGGCGAGCGCATCGGTGTGGTGCCCGAAGGGGGCGGTCTGCTCGAGGGGCTACGGAGCTACATGACGCTGCTGCGGAGCATTCAGAATGGGGTCGGCTCGGCGGCCGGCGGTCGGCGGGGGTTGCCGCCCGGGGCCGAACTTGAGACGGGCCTCGGCGTGCGACGGCGCGCGGCCGATGCGTTGGCGCGGGAGCTGGCGCAGGCCGCGAAGGTCGCGCAGGCCTCTGCCGGATCAGCGACCGCGGGTGGTGCCCTGCGGAACCGGATTGTGCCGATATCACCGAACACCGCGGAGTCTCCAGAGGTAAAGCGACTGGTGGACGAAGCGAAGGTGAAGGCCGAGCGGCTTGCGCGTGGCGGCGGACCCGGCCTCAAAAACGGCAAAGCCCGCTGACGCGAACGCCTGCGGGCCTGCTGCGGCGAACCGCGACGGGCTGGTTACTTGAACCAGACCGAGAAGCCCATCGTGCCGAGGATGATCGGAAGGGTGGTATCGACGCCTGCAGTGCCGGCAGTCGGTCCCTGGAAGATGTTGGTCGACGAGCTGACCGCCTTGTCGTCCTTGTCGGTGACCGTAACGAGGTCGAGCCCCGTGCCGCCGAAGATGGAGAAGCCACGAGCGAAGAAGTACTCCGCCTTCACGCCGGCGCCGATGGTCTGCGAGGTTCCCGCAGCCTCACCAGCGGCGGTGGCCTTCGTCTGGCCGAAGCCCGCGTAGCCCGAGAAGGTGACCGCGTTGGTGGAGGCGAGGCGGTACTCACCCGCGATGCTGTAGTCGAGTTCGCCCGACTCCTTGCCGCCATCGGGCGTGGTACCGGTCTTGCTGCCAACGAGCTCGAGGCCGAACTTCTCGTTGACGAAGTAGCGGAGCGAGAGGCCGGGGGCACCACCGATGCTCTGACCAACGCCGGCAGCGAACCCGCCGGGGTGGCTCGTGTCGTCGGCAGCGAAGGCCGAGGAGGCCGCGAAGAGGAGAGGAGCAGAGAGAGTGAGAGCGAGAAGCTTGCGCATGACATGTCCTCCTTTGCCCGCCGCACCACGCAGCGAGCGACTGATTTGAATCAGCATGGGAGACTCCTACGAACGATAAAGATCGGGCACAAAAAATCTCTGCTAACGCATTGCGCCGTGACCGCGCGGTCAGAATCGCGCGCCCGAGCGCAGCCCCTGCACGCTATCGCGCGGCGACCCGACCGACCACGGCCAGCTCCATGCCTGCGTGGCGGACCTCGCGGTGACCGAAGACGGGAACGGCCGGGTGGCGACGGGCGGCGACGCGGGCGAAGAGCCACCGTACATCCTGCGCGACGACGAAGCAGCGGGCCGCTCCGACGACCGGGCCGGCGATTGCGGCATCGACCGCGTCGCGGATGGCCTGTGGAAGCTCGCCATCGTCGCCGAGCGAGCCG
>CAIWGR010000189.1 GCA_903912275.1 uncultured delta proteobacterium | reverse complement strand
CTCTCCGACCTGGGCTCCATCGCCTCCTTCGCCCAGAAGACGCTGGCGACGCAGCCCCGCATCGACCTGCTCATCAACAACGCCGGCGTCATGGTCCCGCCCCGCGGCAAAACGGCGCAGGGCTTCGAACTCCAGTTTGGAACCAACCACCTGGGCCACTTCGCGCTCACCGCGCCGCTGCTGCCCCGGCTCGCCAAGCAGCCCGGTGCCCGCGTGGTCGTGGTGGCCAGCATGGCGCAGCGCTTCGGGAGCATTTCGATCGAAGACCCCAACTGGGAGCACCGTCGCTACAACGGCTGGCTGGCCTACGGGCAGAGCAAGCTGGCCAACATGATGTTTGCGCTCGAGCTGCAGCGCCGGCTGGCTGCTGCGGGCTCCGGGCTCATCGCCACGGCGGCGCATCCCGGTTGGACGGCGACCGACCTGCAGCGCTCCGACCCGATGTCGAACCTGTTCAACCCGCTTCTTGCGATGCCGGTTGCCAAGGGGGCCCTGACCACGCTGCGCGCGGCGACGGATCCGGACGTGAAGGGTGGCAGCTACTCGGGGCCGACCGGGTTGGCGGGGATGTGGGGCGAGCCCGGCGAGGTCTCCATCCCGGCCAAGGCGACCGATGCTGATATCGCCTCCAAGCTCTGGGCCAAAAGCGAAGAGCTGACCGGCGTTCGGTACGACTTCTCCGCGCTCGGCGGCTGAACTGCAAAGATTTGCGCTTCGCACAGTGCCAGATTCGTTGACACCCCGCGTCACCTGCCCTAGCGGCGCGCCCCATCCAACTACCGCCATTGTCGCTCTGAACGAGGTCTCCCGTATGAAATTTCGCACGCTCTGTACCCTCTCGCTCCTCGTCCTTGCCGCTTGCAGTGACGACGAATCGCCCAAGACCGGCACCGATACCGGCGCTGATACGACCGTCACCGACACGGGCGCTGGCGACACCACGGTGGAGGACACCGGGACCGATACCGCCGTGACCGACACGGGCACCGACACGACCGTCGATACTGGCACCGACACGACCGTCGATACCGGAACCGACACGACCGTCGATACCGGAACCGACACGACCGTCGATACCGGCACCGACACATCGCCTCCGGATGCCGTCTGCGGCAACGGTGTCATCGAAGCGGGCGAGGCCTGCGACGACGGCAACACGGTCAGCACCGACAGCTGCGCAGCGGACTGCACCCCGACCACCTGCGGCGACGGCATCGCCAACGGCGTTGAGCCCTGCGATGGCACCGACCTCGGCACCTTCGCCTGCACCGACTTCGGCTTCGACGGCGGCACCATTGCCTGCTCCTCCCTCTGCGACATCGACAATGCAGGCTGCACGCGGAACCCCCGCTGCGGCGACGGCGTGGTGAACGCGGGCGAGGCCTGCGACGACGGCAACACCGACAACACCGACGCCTGCACCAACGCCTGCGTGGCGGCCGCTTGTGGCGACGGCATCGTGCAGACCGGCGAGGCCTGCGACGACGCGAACAGCGACAACACCGACGGCTGCACCAATGCATGTGCCATTGCTGCCTGCGGCGACAACTTCGTGCAGGCGGG
>CAIWGR010000188.1 GCA_903912275.1 uncultured delta proteobacterium | reverse complement strand
CTCACTCTCCGGCGGCGGCGACCTGCTCGCTGACGGCTACCGCTACACCAACGCCTCAACCCCGGCCGGCATTGTGGCGGTTCGCCCCGCCTCGGGCAGCCTCGACGGCGGAGACCTCGTCACGGTCGTGACGGTCGGCGCGGGCGCCCGCGACACTGTCCGTTTCGGCGGCCTCCGCGCCAGCCCTGTGGCCTCTTCTGCGGGCACCTTCGTTGTCCGCACGCCGGCCGGTAGCCTCGGCGTGGTTGATGTCTCGGTCACCGGCGGAGCCGACGCGCCGCTCGTCGCGCCCGGCGCCTTCACCTACCTCGAACCCATGGCGCTGCTCGAGGTCGACCCGGCCACGGGCGATGTAGCCGGCGGCACCGAGGTCGTCTTCCGCGGCACGGGCTTCGAAGCGGGCACGACCGTCCGCTTTGGCGCGCTCGCCGCCGCCTCCGTTGCCTTCGTCTCGAGCGAAGAGCTCCGCGTCGTCACGCCGCCCGGCACCGTCGGAAGCGTGCCCATCACGCTGCTCGCTCCGTCGCGCACGCTCTCCTACCCAGACGCCTTCCGCTACACGCAGCCGCTCACCATCACGGGCTACTCCCCCACGCGTGGCGCCATCGCCGGCGGAACCTATGTGGTCATCCGCGGCAGCGGCTTCGAGCCTGGTCTCTCCATCCTCTTCGGCGACCAGCCGGCTGCGTCGCTGGAGATCCTCGACCCCGCGACGGTCGCCGTCCGCACCCCGCCCGCCGAGACTGCAGCCCCCGTCGTGGTGAAGGCCCAGCTCGGCACCACCACCGTCAACGGCCCCGGCAAGTTCACCTACTACAACCCCACGACCGACGCCGGCGGCTGGTGGGGCGGCGACATCCTCGGCGCCGTCAACGTCACGGTCGTCGACAGCAACGGCCCCGTCGCCAACGCCTTCGTCACGCTCAGTGTCCGCGCCAGCGAGACCGGCTTCTCGGGCCGCACTGACGGACGCGGCCAGGTGACCATCTCGGGCCCCGACCTCTCCGGCGTGCAGAACATCTACGCCAGCGCCAAGAAACACTCTTCGGTCTCGGTCACCCGGGTCAACGCCAGCAACGTGGTGGTCGTGCTGCAGTATATCTGCGGCTGCTACACGGGCGCCGACTGCGAGGCGGACGAGGTCTGCGACCTGGCCCGCATGGTGCCCGTCTGTGTCTCGCCCCAGTCCTGCACCGCCGATGCCGACTGCAGCGATCGCCCCAACTTCATCTGCGAAGGGGCCGACGCGACGATAGGCGTGACCGGCACCTGCGTGGAGAACTGTGGCGGCGAGCCGCCAGAGCCGCCGCCCGAAGGCGTCATCTTCGGCCTCCTCCGCGGCCTCGACAAGATCGCTGTGCCCGGCCCCAACCAGCGGCTCCGCGCCTTCGTCGTCACCACCGACAACGGCCCCGCGACAGACCCGGGTCCCAACAACAACTTCATCTGGGACGGCACCCGCGCGCAGCCCTACGAACTCAACTCGCGGCTCGGCGACGTGGTCGTGGTTGGCCTCTGCGGCGTCGAAGACCTCACGACCGGCAACTTCGAGCCCCGTTACATGGCCATCTACCGCCCCCTCTTCGTCGAGGGCGACCAGCGGTATGAGGTCAACTTCGAGTGCGACATCCACCTCAACCAGTCGCTGCAGGTGAAGGTCATCAACCCGCCCTTCGCCCCCGGCGGCGCAGAGGTGAACCGAATCAACGCCACGCTCGAGTTTGGCGGCGAGGGAACGCTCTCCATCTGGGAGACGCAGAGCACCGCCTCCATCTCCACCGTCGAACGCTTGGCCCCGCTCGAAGGGCAGCTCGCCGGCCTCAACTACAGCATCACCGCGCGGGCTGAGCCCAATGGCGGCGGCGTCCCCTTCTCGCAGGCGATGCAGCGCAATGTGGTCGCCTTCGACG
>CAIWGR010000187.1 GCA_903912275.1 uncultured delta proteobacterium | reverse complement strand
GCCTATGGGCAGAGCTCCTGCACCGTCTGCACCGCCACCTGCGGCCAGCTGGCCGGTGAGACCGACTACTGCGGCGACGGCGTCGTCGACCCCGCCGAGGCCTGCGACAACGGCACCAGCCTGGCCAACAACGTCTGCACGAGCTCCTGCCTGCTCCAGCTCGGCGCGATCTGCGCGCCCGACGGCCTCAACCCGCTCTGCCGGTCGGGTTGGTGCGGCGGTGGCCGATGCGCCCCGAACGGCATGAGCCAGATCGCCTCCGGCACCTACAATGTGGGGTCGCCCGACGCCGAGTTCCTCCGCGACACCGACGAGACGCAACACGCGGTGACCTTCACTCGGGGCTTCTTCATGGGGCAGACCGAGGTCACGCAGGGCGCCTGGAAGGCGCTGGCCGGCGGCACCAACCCCTCCTCCTTCCCCGCCTGCGGCGACAACTGCCCCGTGGACTTTGTGGACTGGTATGCCGCCCTCGCCTACGCCAACGCCCGCTCGCTCTCCGAGGGGCTCAACGCCTGCTACGAGTTCAAGGACTGCACCCTGAACACGGGCTGGCGCGACGGCGCCTACGAGGGCTGCGTGAGCCTGACCTTCACCGGGCTCGGCTGCAACGGCTACCGGCTCCCGACCGAGAGCGAGTGGGAGGTCGCGGCCCGCGCCGGCTCCACCACCGGCTTCTACAACGGCGCCGCCACCGCGACCGGCTCGAGCGCCGACCCGCTGCTCGGCCTCATCGGCTGGTACAACAGCAACAGCGCCTCCACGCCGCGCCCCGTGCGGGGCAAGACCCCCAACGCCTGGAGCATTTCAGACACCGCGGGCAACATGGCCGAGTGGGTCTGGGACGGCTACGCCCCCTTCACCGCAGAGGCGCTCACCGACCCGCTCGGCGCCGTCAACACGGCCAAGGTGCTCCGCGGCGGCGCCTGGAACAAGCTATCGCGCGAGTGCCGGACGCCCGACCGGACCAACTTCGAACAGACGACGCGCAACAGCACCACGGGGCTGCGGCTGGCACGCACCACGCTGCTCTGCGGCAACGGAGTGGTGAACGCGGGCGAGGAGTGCGACTACGGCCCGCTCAACAGCAACACGGCGCCCGATGGCTGCCGCAACGACTGCCGGCGGGCCTTCTGCGGCGATGGGGCTGTGGACACGGGCGAGGTCTGCGACGACCGCAACCGGGTGAACAACGACGCCTGCAAGAACGACTGCACGGTGGGGCTCGGCACGGCCTGCTACCCCGACGGCGCCAACGCGGCCTGCGTGAGCGGCTACTGCGGCAATGGCCGCTGCTCCCCCACGGGCATGAGCTTCATCGAGGCGGGCACCTTCATGATGGGCTCGCCGACCACGGAGCCGGGGCGGGGTTCCTCCGAGACCCAGCATAGCGTGACACTTACGCGATCGTACTTCATGGATCGTACGGAAGTCACGCAGGGAGCTTGGAAGACTCTCCTTGGAATGACGAATCCATCAATTTTCAGTCCTGAACGCGGGTCACCGTGCGACGGAGTCGTTCCAGATGAGTGCCCTGTCGAGTATGTTACTTGGCTCGGCGCCGTTTCGTATGCGAACAGACGCTCAGTTTCAGAGGCACTAGAGCAGTGTTACATAACTACTGGCACAAGCGTGATATTCTATCACGGTCTTGATTGTATGGGTTATCGGCTTCCTACCGAAGCAGAGTGG
>CAIWGR010000186.1 GCA_903912275.1 uncultured delta proteobacterium | reverse complement strand
GATCGCGAAGGCGGCGGGGCTGTCGAAGGGCGGGCTCTATGTGCACTTCGCTTCGAAGGAGGCGATCTTCGATGCACTGCATGACGAGGAGGTCGCGCGGGCGGGTGAAGCGCTCGCGGTGATTCAGGCGTTGCCGCTTCCTGTGCGCGAGAAGTTGGGCACGCTCGCAGCGGGCATCGTGGCGCGGTATGTTTCGTCCGAGCAGCACCGGCGCTTTCTGTTGGTGCTGGGCGAGGTGGGGCTCTCCACGCCCAGCGTGCAGACGAAGGTGCGAGCGACGCATGCGATGTTCGTCGCGGCCATCAAGGAGATCATCGAGGAGGGGGTGGCCTCGGGGGATTTCCGCCGGGTGGACCCCCACCGCGCTGCGCTGCTGCTCAAAGTGTTGTCGGACGGCATCGAGGGGGCGATCGGGCTGGGCTATGAGATGGACACGGATGGCTTCCTTCAGGAGGCGGTGGACATCCTGCTGCACGGGCTTGCGAGTCGTGCCTCCGAAGCGCCCGACGAAGTGAAGTAGCGGCTCAGAGCGGTCGTCTGCCCGGTCGGTCTACCCTTTCTCGCTCAGACGGGCGGCGGCAAGACGGAGTTGTCGGCGGCGGTTGGTGGCACCGGGCCGCGTTCCTTTCTGCGCCGCCGAAGGCGGTCTGCAATCGCGTCTGCGCCGAGAAGGCCACCATCGGTGCCGCCATTGCGGGGTGTGTTCGCGGGCTCTCCAAAGAGTGCGAAGAGGAGGGGGAGCGGGGCGATGGCCATGAGGACCTTGGTCGCAGCGGGCCAGGCGAAGCGGGCCTCAAACTGGTGCTTTCCTGCAGGCGCCTCGACGGCGAAGAAGCCGGGGAAGACGAACTTGGTAGGCGCGGGCGCACCGTCGAGGGTGGCGGTCCAGAAGGGGTGGAAGCCGGTCTTTGCGACGATGAGGGCGGGCTCGCCGAGGTCGACGGTGGCCGAGACATGGTCGGCGAGGGAGGAGGAGACGATGACCTTTCCTGCCGGCGGTGCTGTCTGTGAGAAGGTCTCGGCGCGGGTCACGGTGCTGGGCGAGGTGGTGAGCTGCTCGCGTGACCTGTCGTTTGTGACATCGAGGACAACGGTTGTTCCTGTGTGCGGGCCGTTGCCGTTCAGCCAAGCGCGGATCTGCTCGCGCGCCTCACGGGGGGTCGAGGAGAGGCGGCGTCCTTCGCGCATGATGGCGACAGACTCTCCCGAGACGGGAAGTTTTGAGAAGATGTAGTCTTTGTTTTTGTGGATGATTTCGCGCTTCGGCGAGCCCTCGTCGAGGTTCTTGAAGGCGGTGCCCGGGTCGTTGACCATGTAACGGAAGTCGTAGAGGTCGAAGAGGTCGGCGGCGTTCTTCGCCGTGGGGTCGAAGTGCATGAGGAAGTAGAAGCCGAGCGAGTCGTGGAGGCCTACGCCGTAGGAGAGGCCGACGGGTCGGTCGCCGGTGTAGGCGAGGAGTCCGCCGTGGTAGTGGCCCTTCACGCCTGTCTTGGGGCCGACGAGGGTG
>CAIWGR010000185.1 GCA_903912275.1 uncultured delta proteobacterium | reverse complement strand
GTCGCGGGTGAGGGCGACGGAGTAGAACTCGCCCACCGACTCGTCGCCGGCGAGGATGCAGGAGGGGTACTTCCAGGTGACGGCGGAGCCGACCTCGACCTGGGTCCATGAAATCTTGGAGGCGCGGCCCGCGCACTTCCCCCGCTTCGTCACGAAGTTGTAGATGCCGCCCTTGCCCTCTGCGTCGCCCGCATACCAGTTCTGGACGGTCGAGTAGTTGATGGTGGCCCGCTCGTGGGCGATGAGTTCCACGGTTGCTGCGTGCAGCTGGTTCTCGTCCCGCTGCGGCGCTGTGCACCCCTCAAGGTAGTTCACGAAGGAGCCCTCGTCGGCGATGATGAGGGTGCGCTCGAACTGCCCCGTATTTGCCGCGTTGATGCGGAAGTAGGTGGAGAGGTCCATGGGGCAGGTTACGCCCTTGGGGATGTAGACGAAGGAGCCGTCGGTGAAGACCGCCGCGTTCAGCGCGGCAAAGAAGTTGTCGGTGTAGGGGACAACGGAGCCGAGGTACTGGCGGACCAGCTCGGGGTGCTCCTGGAGCGCTTCGGAGATGGAGCAGAAGATGACGCCGACCTCGCCGAGCTTCTCCTTGTGGGTGGTGACGACGGAGACGCTGTCGAAGACGGCGTCGACGGCCACATTCATGATCCGCTTCTGCTCGGAGAGCGAGATGCCGAGCCGCTCGAAGGTGGCCAGGAGCTCGGGGTCGACGGCGTCGATGCTGTCGAGGACCGGCTTCTGCTTGGGGGCGGAGTAGTAGGAGATGCCCTGGTAGTCGGGCGTCTCGTAGGTCACATTCTGCCAGTGGGGCTCGACGAGTGTGAGCCAGTGGCGGAAGGCCTTGAGGCGGTACTCGAGCATCCACTCGGGCTCGTTCTTCTTGGCCGAGAGGGCACGGATGGTGTCTTCGGAGAGGCCGGGCGGGAAGGTGTCGGCCTCGATGTCTGTGACGAAGCCATGCTTGTAGTCGGCGGCGATGACGCTCTCGAGTGTCTCCATGCGAACCTGCCACAAGGGTATCTGCCGTCCGGTGCGGCAGGATTGTGGACCAAAACAGTCCACATTGCGGCAGCGGGTCTAGGAGCGCCCCCTGCGGGTGTCAATCTGTGGCAGGTGTCCAGCGCTCGAGGCCAAGCCCCGCAGCAAGGAGCCGCCCTCCGGCGACCTGCTGGGCGAGGGCACCGAGGTCTGCGCCGATGGCTCTCCGGCCGGCGCTTGCGGCGGCGACCAGCGTGGTGCCGGAGCCGCAGCAGAGGTCTGCGACCAGGCCTCCGGGCGGAGTGTGGCAGGCAACGATGCGCTCGAGCAGCGCGAGCGGCTTTTGCGTGGGGTAGCCGGTCCGCTCCTTGGCCATGTTGTTGATGGAGGGGATCTCCCAGATGGAGGTGCCCTTCTTGAGTTTGCCCGCCAGCCGCTGCGAGGTGGCGGGGACCATGTGGGGGGCGAAGAACCAGCGGCTCCCCTTGCTGTACCAGAGAAGGGTATCGTGTTTTTTGGCGTGGCAGCGGGGGCTAGAGCCGCCGAGGCCGTAGCTCCAGATGAGCTCGTTGCGGAAGCCGGCACCGCCGCCCGCCCGGTCGCCGAAGCCGAAGATGCGGTCGCAGCACAGGGCGAGATAGGGTGCAGCGTGGTGGTCGCAGTGGAGGATGAGGCTGCCCTCGTCGGCGAGCGCGGCGTGGATGGCGATGAGCCAGCGCTCCATCTCGTCGAGGTAGCCGTCGAGGCCGCCGGCCCAAGCGTCACGGTAGGCGAGGGTGCCGCCTTCCAGGTGGGCGGAGGCCTCGTGGTCGCGGTGGGCGAGCGCAAAGTTGCGGCCCGTAGCGAAGGGGGGGTCGATGTAGATGAGGTCGGGGCGGAGCTGCTGCTGCGCGAGCCACGCACAGGCGGCAACAGCATCGGTCTGCAGGAGCAGGGGCGGGGAGCCGCCTGCGTCGGGTGCGATCGAGGAGGTGCGTTGGAGCTGCATGGGGTTGCGGGAGCGGGAGCAAAAACGCGAAAGGCCGATCGGTGAGATCGGCCTGCGGTGCAGCGTGCAGACGCCGGAGCGTTGCGCGCTGAGCGGCGGTTTAGGCCACGTCGCGGATGGTCATGCCTTCGTCGCGGAGGAAGCGCGAGAGGCCCTTCTTCGAGATGGTGCGAAGGGCACGGCAGGAGAGACGGATGCGCACGAAGCGGGCCTCGTCTTCGAACCAGACGCGCTTGGTCTGAAGGTTGGGCAGCTGCACGGTCTTGGTACGGACGTGCGAGTGCGAAACATTCATGCCGACGTTGCGGCGCTTACCGGTGAGCGAACACTTACGGGCCATGGCAATCACAAGGTGGAGGGGTCGCTACGGACCGGTCCTGGGCCGAGATCACACCGGGAAGCGGTGCGTTCGGGAGGGCGGGTCTTAGGGGAAAGCGGGGGGCAAAGTCAAGACAATGGCGGCCTGTTCGGGGCCGTTTCTGGCGTTGCAGGTGCCGTTGCGGGCTGGTTTTGGCAGCGCCAAGGATCTTCCGGGCGGCTCAGGCGAGCAGCTCCTTTGCCTCGCGCACCGCCTCCACGAACCGGGCCACATCCTCCTCGGTGTTGTAGAGGCCGAAGGAGGCGCGTGCCGTCGCATGGACGCCGAGCCGGCGGAGCAGCGGCTGCGCGCAGTGCTGGCCTACGCGCACGGCGATGCCCTCGCGGTCGAGCACCATGCCGATGTCCATCGAGGCGACCCCGTCCATCACAAAGGCGATGACCGCCGACTTGTGGGCCGCGTTGCCGAAGATGCGGAGGCCGGGGATCTGCTCCAGCTCTGCCGTCGCCGAGCGGAGCAGGTGATCTTCCCAGGCAGCGATGGCCGGCTTGCCGATGGCGTCGAGGTAGTCGAGCGCCGCATGCATGCCGATGACCGGGGCGATGGGGGGTGTGCCTGCCTCGAACCGGTAGGGGGGCTCGTCGTAGGTGACCCGGTCGAAGGAGACATGGTCGATCATCTCGCCGCCGCCCTGGTAGGGGGGCATCTGGCGGAGGATCTCCTCGCGACCCCAGACAAAGCCGGCGCCCGAGGGGCCGTAAAGCTTGTGCGAGGAGCAGACGAAGAAGTCGCAGTCGAGCGCCTGCACATCGATGTCGAGGTGGGGCGAGCTCTGTGCGCCGTCGACCACCACGTAGGCGCCTACCTCGCGGGCCCGCTTGGCGACCCGCTCGATGGGGTTGTGGGTGCCGAGCACATTGGAGACCTGCGTGAGCGAGACAATGCGGGTGCGGTCGGTGATGACTGTGGCCAACGCCTCGAGCTGCAGCTCGCCATCGTCGGTGATGGGGATGGCCTTGAGCGTGGCGCCCGTGAGCTGGCAGACCATGTGCCAGGGGACGATGTTGGCGTGGTGCTCCATCTCGGTGACCACGACCTCGTCGCCCGGCTTGAGGGCGAGCCGGCCGAGGCTGCTGGCGATGAGGTTGAGCCCCTCGGTGCTGCCGCGGACGAAGATGATTTCCGTCACGGAGCGGCCGTTCACGAAGGCGCGGCAGCGCTCGCGGGCCGCCTCATACATCTGGGTTGCGGTCTGACAGGGGGCATAGACGCCGCGCCGGACGGTCGCATACTCGGTGGCGTAGAACCGCTCCATGCGGTCGATGACCTGCTGGGGCTTCTGGGCCGTCGCGGCGGTGTCGAGGTAGGTGTAGGGCTTTCCGTGCACCAGCTGCTGGAGCATCGGGAAGTCTGGCTTGAAACGCTCGCCAAGCGAGAGGGTCATGGGCTGACTCGTCGGGGGTGCGGCCGCAGGGGCCGGATCGTGAGGCTCGACGGCCCCACACGCAGGGGCTAGGCGTGGGGCGCGGAGAGGGCAAGCGAATCGAGCGACCTGCATGTGGCTGCGCATCTCATATTTTCTGATGGTTGCGCTACTCTGTGCGTCGGCGCCGCTGGTCGCAGCCGAGCCGCCGACCGCAGAGGCGCGGGCCTGGTCACGGCTGGAGCCGGGCACCACCTTCCGGCTGGGCGAGCGGCGCATCGAGGTGGGTGCGGCCGGCCTCGCAGCCTGGAAACGGGCACGGCTCGGGAGCGCGCTCGGCATGGTCAGCATCGCCTCGCCTTCGCGGCCGCTCGTGGAGCGATCGACGGCGGCGGTGGCTGCGCTGCAGGACGATGAGCTGAGCTTCGAGCGGGCGCTGCTGGCGGCCTCGGTCGAAGAGGGGGCGGTGGGGTTACAGGCGGCGTCGGAGCTGGATGCGCTACTTGCCAGACTGGCGCGTGAGGGCGGGCGCGGTGCGACGCCGTCGCAGGAGCTGGTGCGGGGATTGATGGCCGCCGAGGGGCTTCTGCCGTCGCTCCTCGATGCACGCTGCATGCCCACCTCGACCACCGACCTGGCCGCGCTCGAGCAGTGGCGGGAGCTGGAGCTGGCCATCCCGTCGCACCGCCTCGCCTCCCGCCGCGAGCGGCCCGACGCGTCGTCGCTCCCCATGACTGGCCGGCAGCCTGCGCTGCTCGCCTTTGCGATCGCCGTTGCTGCGCTCCACGGCCTGCCGATGGCCACGCTCCCGGCTACCGCTGAACCCGGCTGCGACCTCTCCAGACTCAGGCTCGTGGCCTCGCTCGCTGGCGCCGGCCCGGAGCAGTGGAGCCGCGACAGCGATGGCTTTGAGGTGGTCGACGCCACCTGGGGAATCCCCACCGCCTGGCGAGAGCGGATGGCCTCGGTCGCCTACCTGCGCGGCGACGGGCCGCTGCTCGCGCTGCTTGCACGCACGGCCCCCGCCCGGTCGCCCGTCCGTGCGCTCGCGCTCGGCGCGCAGAAGCAGTTCCCCGCGATGGCGGCGGCGGTCGCGGCCGGCCTCGATGGTCCGCCCGGGCTGGTGCGCTGGTGCGAGGCCGAGTCGCTGCGTCATGCGGGCAAGGCCCAGGCCGCGGTGGCGAAGGCCTCCGAGGCGCTCGCCACCGACGGCGCCCATGTTGGCGCGCTGCTCACCCGCGCCGTCTCGCGTTTGGCGTCTGGCGCAGAGGAGGAGTCGCTCGCCGACCTTGCCCACATGCGGCTCCTCTATGAAGACCATCCCGTCTATGGCGGCTGGGTCGACCGGCTCGCCCGCCGCCTCGACCCCGGGGCTATCCCCGCCGGTGAGATTGAAGAGGAGAGCCCGTGACCCAGCAGCCGTCCATCGACCATCCCGCGCGCGTCGTCGCCTGGATCGCCGACCTCACCGCCCGCTTCCCCCGCCGCGCCCCTGCCAGCCCCGATGAGCTCGGGCTGCAGCAGTCCCTCGCAGAGCGCTACACCGCGCAGGGGCTCGAGGTGTCGTGGCACCGCTTCTCCTTCGGCACCCACCTCTACGCCAACCTGCTGCTCCACTTCGGCCTCGCCGTGGTCGCGACCGGGGTAGGGCTCGGCCAGCCGCTCGTTGGCGGCCTGCTCCATCTGCTCGTCGCGACCTCCTACTTCCTCGACTCCACCCACCGCGCCTTTGTGCTCCGGCGGCTGCTCCCCTGGCGGCCGTCGCAGAACCTGATCGCACGGCAGCCGGCCGCCGGTGAACCGCTCCTGCGGGTCGTCATCCCCTGCCACGCCGACACCGCCTACACGGGCATCATCTTCTCGCCCCGCATGGCGGAGGGCGGCGCCAAGGGGCCCATCACCAAGCCGCTGGCGCTGGTCACCTACCTGCTTTTTGCGCTGGCGCTGCTCGAGCTCGCCGCGGCCGCGACAGGTCGCCTGCTGCCCTGGTGGCTCGCGCTGCCGCTCACGGTTCCGGCGCTTCTCGCCGCGCTGGGCAACCTCGACGTGGTGCTCCGCAACCGCATCGTCCCCGGCGCCGCAGACAACCTCTCCGGCATCGCCGCGATGACCATCCTTTCGGAGCGGCTGACCGCGCGCCGCGACCCACGGGTGGAGTACAACTTTGTGGCGACGGGCTGCGAAGAGGCGAGCCTCGGCGGCGCCACCATGCTGGCCCGCGACAAGCAGGCGGCGTGGCCCCGCGAGAGCACGCTCATCCTTGTGCTCGACGGCTGCTCGAACGGCGACCTGCGCTACCTCGAGGAGGGCGAGATGTTCATTACCCCCGTCGCTCCGGAGCTCGTTGGCTGCATCGAAGCGGTCGCTGCGAGCGATGCCCGCTTCGCCGCGATGAAGAAGCTGCCGGTGCCCGTCGGCGGCAGCGACGCAGCGGTCTTTGCGGGCCGCGGCTACACGGCCGTCGCGCTCTCACGGGTGGATGCGCGGACGAGCGTGCCGCGGGAGTATCACCTGCCCACCGACACCGCCGATCGGCTCAGCGGCGACGAGATTGTGGTCTCGTCCGACTTCGCGGAGCGGCTCATCGAGCGCTGGGTTGCATCGCGCCTCGGAGCGCCGGACGCGATGGTTGGCGGCGGGAGCGGAGCCTGATGATGGAGCAGCAGATGGCGGCGGGAGCGGTGCGGCGGTTGGCAGGTTGGAGCGGTGCTGCGCCGCGTGGGACAGGCGCCGCGATCGGTAGCTTTTGTCCCATGGACGGGGCATTGTTGGCAGAGGTCGAGGTGGCCGACGCGGCGCAGATTGCGGCCGCGGCGGCAGCGGCGGCGAAGGCCTTTGCAGTCTGGCAGCTGGTGCCTGCGCCGTCGCGTGGCAGGTTGGTGGCGGCCATCGGTGCCGAGGCGCGTGCGCGGAAGCAGGCGCTCGCGGCGGTCATCACGCTCGAGGTGGGCAAGACGGTCAGCGAGGCGGAGGGCGAGGTGCAGGAGTGGATCGACATGTGCGACTTTGCGGTCGGCCTGTCGCGGCAGCTCCACGGCCTCACGATTGTGAGCGAGCGGCCGCAGCACCGGATGATGGAGCAGTGGCATCCGCTGGGGCCTGTGGCGGTCATCACGGCCTTCAACTTCCCGATGGCGGTCTTTGCCTGGAACGCGATGCTGGCGCTGGTCTGTGGCGACAGCGTGGTCTGGAAGCCGTCGGAGAAGGCGCCGCTCTGCGCCCAGGCGGTGATGGAGCTCGTTGCGGAGGTCTGCCTGCGCGAGGGTGCACCTGCGGGGCTCTGCCAGTGCCTCTTTGGCGGCGCTGAGGTGGGCGAGGCGCTTGCTGCATCTCCCGTCTACCGGCTGGTCTCAGCGACGGGTTCGACGGGGATGGGCCGCCGGGTCGCAGCGGTTGTTGGCGCCCGCCTGGGCCGCTCGCTGCTGGAGCTTGGCGGCAACAACGCGATGATCGTGGCGCCGAGCGCGCGGCAGGAGCTGGCGCTGCGGGCGGCGCTCTTTTCGGCGGTTGGGACTTCGGGGCAGCGCTGCACAACGCTGCGCCGACTGCTGGTGCAGGAGACAATCGCCGAGAGCTTTATCGCGCGGTTGACGGCAGCCTACGGGAGCCTGCGCGTTGGCGACCCGCGCGCGCCTGCGACGCTGGTCGGGCCGCTCATCGATGAGGCGGCCTGCGCGGCGATGGAGCAGGCGCTGGGCGAGGCTGTGGCCCAGGGCGGCCGGGTGATCGCGGGTGGAGCGCGGGTGCGGGCGGGGAGCCTTGGCAGCGGCTTCTACATGCAGCCCGCGCTGGTGGAGATTGCGGCCGATGCGGCGGTGGTGCAGCGCGAGACCTTCGCACCCATCCTCTATCTGCATCGGTATGCGAGCT
>CAIWGR010000184.1 GCA_903912275.1 uncultured delta proteobacterium | reverse complement strand
CGCGCGCCTCGCTCTGCAGCCGCGCCTCCTCCTGCGGGTCGCTCGGGAACTGCCGCAGCAGCTTCATCGCAACCCAGCGCCCCAGCTCCCGGTCGTAGGCCCGGACCACGCGGCCACTCGTACCCTCGCCCAGCAGATCGCCGAGCGCGTAACGTTCATTCTCAGGACGGCTCGCTGTGAGCCGGCCCTCCGCGAGCTGCTCCGCCGCCGCATCCAATGCATCGAGCAGCGGGTCGACAGCGGAGGCCGAGGCGCTGCGCTCGAGCCGGCGCTCCACGCGGCGCGATACAACCCGGAGCTGCTCCGTGGAGAGCAGCCCCGGCGCCACCCAGAGCGCCTCCTCCGACGCGTCGCCGGCAACCGTGCGACCCATCGCGGCCGCAAATTGCTCGCCCGTCAGCCAGCCCGCATCAAACGCCTCCACACCCAGCAGCAGCTGGCGATACTGCCACTGCTCTGGTGCTGGTTGACGAGATTGAGACTGCACCATCGAGACTACCAATCCGCCGCCACGCTCAGGAGTTCTTGTCGCCCTCGACCTCGGGCGCGAGCTGCAGACGCATCACAACCCGACCAATCCGGAGCTTGTCGCCTGGGCGTATCCGTGCGGCGCCGCTGCGGTCGATGAGCTTGTTGTTCACATAGCTGCCGTTGCGGCCGCCCATGTCGTGCACCGTGATCGACTCACCGGCAGGGCTGAAGGAGATGCGCACATGCTGGCGATGCACATAGGCCGGATCCTGCGCCGTCAGGTCGATGTCGGGGCAACGGCCGGAGCCGGCATCGTAACGACCCACCATCATCTCGTAGTCGCTCAGCAGGAACTGCTCGCCCAGAATCTTCCCCTGCTCCACCACCAGCTTCACCCGGCCGAGCAACGACGGACCCTGACCGCCACGCCCGTAGTGCTCCTCTACCGCCACGCCTGCGCGATGGTCTTGCTGCCGCGGCTCCGCATGGCTCGGCTCGTTGCCGCTCAGCGAGTCCATCGTGAAGACCTCGCTGATACCCGGCATGACCGCACCGCAGGCCTTACAGGCGATCGCACTCACCGGATTGTTGGCTCCACAGGTCGGACAGAACAAGGTTCCTCCAGTGCGCAATGGCCCACGCTCACCGCGCAGGGCGACATCAAACCCTCTCTCGCGCTGCTAGCCGAGCCACCGCGGCATGGCAACCTTGGCGCTCCTCGGCCGGATTGTTGGCCGCAACCGACGCGCCCCGCTAGAGCCGTCACCTTGGGCAACTCCCTTGAAGCCGCCTGAGACCCATGCCCTCCACATCTGCGCGGAATGCTTCGGCCCACGCCAACCTTGACACCCACCTCGTCACGCCTCTCATTCCACCCCGCCGTACGCAGTAGGCTCGACGCTCTCCGTCCTCCAAGCCGCCACCACCGAGCCCGCGCCCTTTGCAATCTTCGCAGCAGACACCCTCCGACGAAGCGGCCAGCCCCGCTCCGCCTCGGCCTCTCCGGCGGATCCTGTCCTGGGCCTTCGGCCTCGTCGTCGCCTACGTCGCCTTCCTGGTTGTCCTGCGGTTTGCGCATGACCTCTCCCTGCCGCAGATTCTGAACTCGGTCCGTCACACGCCGCCCCTCGCCATCGCCGGCGGCGTCGCTCTGGTGCTCTCGAGCTTCGGCCTCCTCTCGCTCTACGATCTGCTCGCGCTCCGCCATGCCGGCCAGCAGCTCCCCTACCGCAAGATCCTCCTCATCTCCTTCCTCTCCTTCGCCCTCGGAAACGCCGTCGGCTCCAACATGGTCGCCGGAGGAGCGGTCCGCTTCCATCTCTATGGCAGGCTTGGCATCCCCTCCCGGACACGCCTTGGCATCATCGGCTTCGTCGCTGCCACCACCTCCTCCGGCCTCCTCATCCTGATCGCCGTTGCAGGGCTCCTTGCGCAGCACTTCCTGCAGCAGGCACTCCACATCCCCCCCTGGGGCAGCACCACCATCGCGCTCGTCAGCCTGCTGCTGCTCATCGGTTACCTCGGCGTTACCCTCCGCAACTGGCCTCTCCCTGCCTGGCTGGCCGCTCGCCTGAGGCTCCCGTCAGGGCGCACGGCGCTCGCACAGGTCATCGTCGCTTCCACCGAATGGATGGTGCTCGCAGGGCTCCTCTACATCCTGCTGCCAGGCGCCGCCTCCGTCGGATTTTTTGGCGTGCTCCTCGCCTACCTCGTTGCTGTAACCGCCGGAACCGTCAGCCATGTCCCCGCCGGCCTCGGCGTTGTCGAGGCAACGCTCAGCTTCCTCTTCCATGGGCAGATCGCACCCGATCAGGTGGTCGCCTCCATGCTCGTCTTCCGGCTGCTGCTCCATATCCTACCGCTCCTGATCGCCCTGCCGGTCGGCGCGATTCATCTGCTCACGACACCCCGGCAGCAGCCCGTCGCATGAGACCGCTCCTGCTGCTCTCACTCCTCGCTGCCGCCTGCTCCGACGAGCCGATTGCGACGCCTGAACCGACAGACAGCTGCAGCCAACTCGCCCTCCCCGTTGTCGTTGAGATGGGCAGCACCGACGCCGGCCAGGCCCACTTTGCACCCTTCGGCCCCGTCGGCCTGCTCCCAATCACCGCGGGATTTCAGGGCCTCGTCTTTGTCAGCTTCGCACTCCGAAGCGACGAGACGTTACCGCCCCGCATGGAGGCCTCGATGCGACTCAGCGATGACAGTGGCCGGCTCCTGCTCCCTGCCACCAAAACCGCGCTCTTCTTCGAGCCACAGGCCGACGGCAGTTCGGTCGACCCCAACTTGCTGCTCCTCCTCGACCCGCCCCTCCCCGCCGCCTGGAATGGCCTCATCGCCAACCTTGAGCTCGAGGTCTACGGCGGGAGCCGCTGCGCCCGGATCCTTCAGCGCGTCGCGTTGACCGACCGCGGCGGCTGCTTCATGGACCCGTCGGGCGCCATCCTCTGCGACCCCTAAGCCGCTCACCTGTCGCAAAATTGCATGAGACTCACGCCGCAGACTAGACTTTCGTCCGGTGCGACACGATGATCCCAACCCCTCGCTCCCCGAACAGGTGAACCATGCGCTCCTCTCTCCCCCGGCTGCTCGCACTCTCCGCAATCCTCTCCTTCGCCGCCTGCGAACAGGACGGCTGCGACTGCTCCGGTGGCTCGACTGCGGGAAACGGAAGTGGCAGCGGTGAGGCCTCCGGCGCAGCACCCAAGGCCGCGGAAGGCTCGGCTGCGGTAGCGCCCGCCAAGACCATGAAGATCGCATCCGGATTCGACCCCTCCCGCCTCGGCAACGAGGTGCTCCCACCGGACTGGGCTGAGCAGGCCCTGACGGTCTATGCTTCGGACTGCGCGGCCGGCGACCCGAATGCCTGCGTGCTCGAGGCGAACGCCTACCATGACGGCACCGGCGCCAAGCAGGACTGGGGCAAGGCGCGCGAACTCTACGAGAACGGCTGCAACGCAAACAACTTCGGCGCCTGCCTCCGCCTGCGCGACATGTACCGCTTCGAAGAGGGCGTCGCCAAAGACCTCGAGAAGGCCGACCTGCTGCTCAAGAAGGTCGCAACCGAAGGCGCCACTGCCTGCCGCAGCGGCGTATCAGCCATCAGCTGCTTGGCTGCGGCCACAGCCACACTCGAAGTGCAGCCAGACGAGGGCACCAAGCAGATCAACCCCGCGCTTGTCGACCTCTACGAAAACGGTTGCAAGCAGGGCCTCATCGCGGCCTGCCTCGAACTCGGAAACCGCATGGTCCAGCTCGACGACGAGTCGGTCGCGGCCAGGGGGCTCGCCTTCCTCCGCCAGAGCTGTGACGCCCACTACGAGCAGGGCTGCGAGATGCTCCGCAAGTACGAGCCGAAACTGAAAGAGGTCGAGCTCAAGCTGCAGGGCAAGGGTCAATGACGCAGACCACGCACTGCGTCATCGGCGCGGAGCGTCGCACCTCCGCTTTGCTTGTCGCCAACGGTCATCGCAGGTATGATCGGCCCAGTATTCGGCGGAGTTTCTGCGCCGGCCTCCCACGCCCATCCTTTGGTGTGACCATGACCTTGCGAGCTGCCGCTCTCCGCCTTCCTCTTCTCCTCGCCTCCCTTGCACTGGCCTCGGCCTGTTCTAGCAAGGAGCCGGCGACCGAGACCGCCACCGATACCGCGCCTGCCTGCAACCTCTTCACAGGCGTAGGCTGCGACGACACGAGCGACGACACCGGAGCCGACGTTACCGACGACACCGCGGTCGACCCCGACGGGAGTAGCGAAGCGGACGGAAGCGGCGAACCCGATACCACCCCCACAGGCGCTGCCTTCGGCGAGACCTGCGAGGTCGACTCCCAGTGCGCCTCCGGACTCTGTCTCGTGATGCCGGACCGGAGCATCTGCACCCAGCCCTGCGTCACCGACTGCCCGGCAGATTTCGCCTGCGCGCCGGCGATGATCCCCACCTCGCCCTCCACCGATACCTGCGCGCCCGCTGACTTCTGCCAAGACGGCGATGGAGACACCTTCGGACGGGGCCCCGCCTGCGCCGGAATCGACTGCGACGACACCAACGCCCGCCTCAACACCGTCACCGTTGAGCTCTGCGACAACCGCGACAACGATTGCGACGGCCGAGCCGATGAGCAGGTCGCAACCGACGGTGACAGCTGCGACACGGGCCTCCTTGGCGTCTGCCAGAACGGCACGCTCACCTGCGTCCGCGGCACCAACAACTGCACCCCCCTGCAGGCTGCCGGTACCGAATCCTGCAATGGCCTCGACGACGACTGCGATGGCGAGACCGATGAGGATACCGACGGCGGTGCCCTCTCGGCCCAGTGCTACTCCGGCACCGCAGGAACCGCCGGCATCGGCATTTGCCAGTACGGCCTTCGCTACTGCGCAGGCGGCACCTTCGACGCCTGCGATGGCGAGGTGCTCCCCGCCACCGAGGTCTGCAACGGACTCGACGACAACTGCAACGGCATCGTAGACGACGGCTTCACCATTGCCGTCTACTTCCACGACGGCGATGGCGACGGCTTCGGCGACATTGCCGACCCCGGCATCCGCACCTGCAACCGGCCCCCGAGCAGCGCCACCGTCACGGGCGACTGCAACGACGACAACCCCGACATCCATCCCGGCGCCACCGAGATCCCCGGCGACGACATCGACAGCAACTGCGATGGCAACGAACTCTGCTTCGCCGACTTCGATGACGACGGCGTCCGCACCTCCACCTCGACCCCCGTCGCAACCACCAACTGCATCCTGGCCGGCTACGCAAACGCAGCCATGCCCGGCGGCGACTGCGACGACACCCGCCCCAGCGTCTACCCCGGCGCCACCGAAGTGGTCGCCGACGGCCGCGACAACGACTGCGACGGCGCCGAGCTCTGCTTCACCGATGCCGATAGCGACGGCTTTCGCTCCGAGGCCACCATCTCCTCCGTCAACCTCAGCTGCGCCGACGCCGGTGAGGCCTCCTCCGCTGCGCCGCTCGGCGACTGCGACGACAACAACAGCAGCCGTCATCCTGGCGTTTCAGACACCTGCGACGAGATCGACAACGACTGCGATGGCCTGGTCGATGAGGATGTCTCTGTCCTCACCTTCCCCGACCTCGACCGCGACGGCTACGGCGACGCAACGGCCGTTGGCGTCTTCGCCTGCCTGCTCGTCCCAGGTCTCTCCACCAACAACCTCGACTGCAACGATGCCGTCTCCGCCGCCTTCCCCGGTGGCGTCGAAATCACCGGCGACGGCATCGACGGCGACTGCGACACCACGGAGTACTGCTACCGGGACCAGGACCGCGACGGCTACCGCAGCGACACCGCGACCATCCTCTCCTTCACCGACACCGACTGCAACGATGTGGGCGAGGCCCTCAGCACCATGCAGGCGGGCGACTGCAACGACCAGACCAACGCCCTCAACCCGGGCCGCCCCGAGCTCTGCCGCGACGGTTTCGACAACAACTGCAACGGCGTCATCGACGAGGTCGGCTTCTGCATCTGAGCCTCGCGGCGCAGAGAGCCGAGCTGCCCTGCAGCGAGCAGCTCAGCACGCGTCGAACACCTGACGCGCGGCACCCGGGGCGACGACTGCGCGGCTTCACACCCGCCTGAGAGAGGCCAGCGCCTCGACCTCCGGCCTCGGTGTTCCGCGCAACACCGACGCAGCGACCTGCAACCCCGCAGACCCGTCCACGCCACCGGCGCAAGGCGGCTCCCCGCAAGCGGGCCCAGCGGAGTGCAGCCCCAACCGCGCCGCGGCGGCCAGCGAAGCCCTAGCGACTAGCGATGCTCCGTCAGGTCGACCGCGCCGCCCCAGAGCTCCGTGATCTTCGCGAGCAGGTTCGGCAGCATCCGGTCGCCGACCGAGTTGGTCTCCTCGTAGTGGTCGTAGGGCTCGATGTAATAGGGCGACACAGGGTCGAGCACGAAGTTGTAGGGCGGCACGATGTAGCCGAGCTCGTCGTTGCCCAGCCCGATGGCGTAGATGAACTGGCCGGGGAGCTCGCGGTAGAGGAAGCCGCTGGTAGGCGCCGCATCGAGGTCGGGCGGGATCTGGTGGTCGGGCGGCACCAGGCAGGGGAAGCCGGCCGCCTCGCCACTGCCGTTGGGCGCCAGCAGGTCATCAGCGGCACAGTCGAGCTGCTCCGGGTCGCCCTGGATCGGGTTCTTCGCCGTGTTCCCAAGCTTGTAACCGCCCGTCATGGTCTCGGAGAAGAGCTCGCCCGGGAAGGTCTGGAAGGTCACGCCGCCAATCTGCAGACGGGTCACCGCGGTACGCGTCTGCGGAAAGACCTCAGGCCCGACGAGGCCATCCGAGAAGCGCCAATTGTAGACGTCGCGGGCGAAGAGTTTGAGCCCGAAGATGGCCTGATGGAACTGCCCGTTCTGCACATCGGCGAGGAAGTCGAGGTGGGTGAAAGAGAGCGACTCATCGGCGATCCGCACCCGGTTGGCCGC
Organism: uncultured delta proteobacterium; assembly: GCA_903912275.1. Lineage (GTDB taxonomy): Bacteria > Myxococcota_A > Bradymonadia > REDH01 > REDH01 > CAIWGR01. Next base: position 4,307 of record CAIWGR010000184.1, on the reverse strand, counting down.
GTGGTTCGTGAGACCGATGGTCGCAAGCCGCTGGCCGAGCGCGTCGTTCTTCTCCCAGGTCGGGTCCTCGAGGTAGCGGCCGTCGCGGGTCTTCACCGATACCGAGCCGGGCCCGGTGATGCCGCCGCAGGAGCCCGTGGTGAACAGCGTCATTCCGCCAAGCCCGGTCAGCGCAGGCTCCACCACGGAGGGGTCATCGAGATGCACGCTGGCGCCGACCCCTTCGGAGAAATAGCGACGGGTCGCACCCGGATAGTCGGCCGTGATGTGGACGTTCCGATCGTCCATCACCTCGGGGTGGTTGTGCCAGTTCACCATGCTCCCAACGGTGTCGTCTGGGTTTGCAGGGTCGCCACCGTCACGCACGAACTGGAGCACCACCATCAGGTCGTTCAGGATGTAGGGCGCCCGGTAGTCATCGAGCGAGACGCCATCCCACCCTGTGTTGACCTCCGAGGCGTAGAGGTCGACCGGCTCGAGCGCGCCAACCGCCTCGGTCACACCCTCCACCACCTGGCCGTAGAGGCGCGCCATCCAGGGGTTGTTCACGCCCGAGATGTCGGGCAGGTCAGACCCTGCGGTGCCCGGCCCCCATTGCCCCATCGTGTCGGGTGCCTCGTGGTCGTGGGTCGAGGAGATGAGCAGCTGGTCTACGCCAAGCGCGGCCGGAAGCAGCTTCTTGATGCGGAGCACATCGCTGTAAAAGAAGCCGATCGCGTCGATGACCACATAGGCGATGCGGGTCTCCCCCTTGTCGAAGACCACCACGTTCACCTGTACGTCGTCATGCGCCTGACGCGAGACGCAGCAGTCGGGATTCGTCGCAGGATCACAGGCTGCGCCTGTCCGCTCCTCAGCGCAGAGCTGCGCGGGGCGTGAGAAGTCAAAGCCGGCGAGCCAGATGCCCTGCATCTCGCCGTCGCCCTCGGTGCCGTCGGCATCGGGGCCCGCGTAGGTGCCAACAGAGACGCAGTCTGCAAAGGCCGGGGTCGCTGGGCAGACCATGTCGAGGCCGCAGTCACAGAAGGTCGAGGGGTCGCGCACGTCGCCCGTGAACAACAGCCCCTGGTCCATGAAGGCGGGCCGCGCCGACTCCCAACCCTGCGGCGTGATGCTGCGCCGGGCGAAGCCGGCCTGGAGCGAGCCATCAGCGGTCGCGCAGCCGGGGGCGCCGGGGCAGACAAGCGGCGCAGGCGGCGTGTAACGGCAGAGGCCGAAGCCGTCGCGGTTTGGGCTGTTGAGGTCACAGACCTCCTCCTCTTCGGCGCGGCAATCTGCCGTGCTCAGGCAGCTCCGGTCCTGGTTGGAGAAGCAGCGGTCGCCAACGCGCCGCTCATCGTCGTCACAGCGCGGCCCGACAGAGGTATCGGCCGATGTGTCAGCACCCGTATCGGTGGCCGTGTCGGCTGTGGTGTCGCTCTCGCCCGAACCGCTGTCCGTGAGCGTGCTGGTGTCACCCGAACCGCTGTCGACGACGGCATTGCTGCCGCCTCCGTCATCGCCGCAGGCGGCACAGAAGAGGGCAACAAGAGAAGCAATCCGAAACGCGGCACGATGCATGAGGAACCTCGAGGAGCAAGAGCGCCCCGAATCTACCTCAACCGCCCCACGATACTCCAGATTATCGGCAGAGGCGCAGGCTCCGGCGACGAAGCGCCATGAGGCCCGCAAGCATGCCGAGCGCGGCTGCACCCGAGGCGGAGCCACCGGCGGCACAGCCGCTCTCCGTCTTGGCCTTCACAACCGCCGTGAAGCCCACGGGCGGAGCGCCGGAGCCGTCGCCGGGCGTCGTCACCTCGGGCGTGGTCGGGTCGGCGCAGACATAGGCGCTGTTGCAGATGCCCGCCGAACCGGCATCCGGGTTGAGGCAGAGGTAGCGGCTCGCGCCGCCGAAGACGATGTCGAAGCAGGTCGTGTCGCCGGGGCAGGCAACGCCGTCCGCGCAGTTGGTCGTGCACCAGCCGCCGGTGCCGAAGTTCACACAGAGACCGCCTTCGCCACAGTCGGCATCGGCCTCACAGGCGTTGCAGACCTCGCAAAATCCGGCGCGGTCCGCCGCAAAGTCGGGGTCGCAAAGGTCGCCAACGCCGTCTGCGTCGCGGTCTGCCTGATCGGCGTTGCTTGCGCCAACGCAGTTGTCGTCAGCGTCGAGCACGCCGTCGGCATCGTTGTCGAAGAAGGCGGGGTCGGTGATGCCCTCCGTCACCCAGAGCGCCGGGGCGTATCCACCTTCAATGGCCGCATACTCTGCCTTCTCGCGGATCCAGTTCCCCCACGGGGCAACGCCCGAGTAGACGCTGCCAACACAGCCGGCACCGCCGCGCGAGGCAACACCGATGACCCGGCCGAGCTCGTCGATGGCGGGACCGCCGGAGTCGCCCTGGCAGACGCCGTCGCTGCCGACCCACTCCGAAGTCGTGATGCCAAAGAAGCCACACTGGCGACCCGAGCACTGCACGCTCAGGTTCTCCAGGATGCGGCGGGTGCCGCTCCCCGTGCCGTCCGCCGTCGTGCCATAGCCCACCGCGGTGTAGCCCTCGCCACGCGCAACGACGGTATCAACCCGCGGCGTGATCGGCTCGGCGATGTTCGACGGCACATTCTGCGACAGCACAATGAGCGCCACGTCGTAGCCGCACACATTGTCGCTCGTGTCGGGGACAAAGACCTCCTGCCCCTGATAGCCGCCGCGACCATTGAAACTCACCGTCACGTTGGTCGTCGCGTTGAAGTTTGACGCGGGGTAGACGGGGCCGAAGACCGAGGTGTTGCAGTCTACCGTCTCGCTCGCCAACTCGGCGACGCAGTGGCGGGCCGTGAGCACCAGGTTGGGCGCGATGAGCGAGCCCGAGCAGAGCGCTGCACCCTGGGCGCCCAGGTTGATCGCCAATCCGACCACCTGCGTGTCGGTCCGATCCACCGTGCCGCCCTCGATGAGCTGCGCGCTCGAACGGAGCGTCTTCACCTCACCGCCCGCCGGAGCCGCATCGTCGCAGGCGATCAACGTGAGACACACCAAACCAAATGCCAACTGCTTCTTCTGGATCATTGCGACCGGTCCCGTTCACGCCTGCGCAAACGCAGGACTGTTCCTCTGGTTTCGCTCCAGCATCGGACTCTTGTGCAGGCCCATGCGCGGAAGTGCTCGGACGCTAGTCACTCGGCTCGCAATCGGACAGACGCGGCCGCAGAGATTCTACCGAGACCGCTCGATGCGGTGCGTCACAGCGGAGCTGTCGGCGTCGGTCAACACAATGGCACGCGTCGCGCATTTCGGATCGCCGCCCGAACGCTACTGTGCCTTCCACTTCGAATCGGAAACTGAGGCGGCCACAAGCCGCGGAGGAGGGTGTCGCCAGACACCCACTCGGTCTCCTTGCTCCCAACCATCCCCCTCGACTCCTCCACGCTCCTGCCTCTGTCCTTCCTTGGACACACCGCTCGCGGCTCTCCCCGAGCGGTGCCCGCCTTTTTGGTCGGCGGATGGCGAGGCGGCTCGCTCAGACGTTGAAGAGGAAGTGGAGGATGTCGCCATCCTTGACCACATACTCCTTGCCCTCTGCACGAAGCCGGCCCGCCTGGCGGATGGCCGCCTCCGTCGCGTGCGCCTCGAGATCCTCGAGCGTGAAGACGTTGGCCCGGATGAAGCCGCGCTCAAAGTCGGTGTGGATCACGCCGGCCGCCTGGGGCGCCGTGTCGCCGATGCGGATCGTCCAGGCCCTGATCTCCTTCTCGCCGGCCGTGAAGTAGCTCTGCAGGCCGAGCAGCTTGTAGCAGCCACGAATCAGCAGGTTCAGCGCCGGCTCATCCATGCCGTAGGCCGACAGCAGCTCCTGGCGCTCTGCAGGCGCGAGGCCGACAAGCTCCTCGTCAATCTTGCCGCAAACGATGACACACTCCGCCTTCTCCTGCGCGGCGCGCCCCTTCACCAGCTCCGACCAGTCGTTGCCGTTCGGCAGGTTATCTTCCGCCACGTTGCAGCAGTAGAGCACCGGCTTGGCCGTCAGCAGCTGGAAGCTCTTGATGAGCAGCAACTCCTCTTCGTTCATCGGCAGCGACCGCGCGGGACGCCCCTTCTCCATGTGGTCATAGAGCCGCTGCGACAGCGCCGCCTCGTCCTTGGCATCCTGCTTGCCCGACTTCGAGTTGGCGAGCGCCTTCTTCAGCCGCTTCTCGCAGCTGTCGAGGTCGGCATAGATGAGCTCGAGCTCGATGACCTCGATATCGCGGAGCGGGTCGACCTTGCCGGCAACATGGACGATGTTCGGGTCGTCGAAGCAGCGCACCACCATCATGATGGCATCGGT
>CAIWGR010000183.1 GCA_903912275.1 uncultured delta proteobacterium | reverse complement strand
GGTCACCTTGAGCGGTCCCGCGACTGCGAGGCCGGGGCGGATGACGAGTGCGGGCGGCTGCGCATGAATCTGGGCAAGGAGCGTTGCAGCGACCGAGCGCTCTCGGAAGGGCAGGTATCCCGCGAGCATCTCGTGGAGCATGATGCCGAGCGCGTAGAGGTCCGATGCTGGGGTAACCGCAGCGGCGCGGCGCGCCTGTTCCGGGCTCATGTAGGCGGGCGTGCCCACGAAGCCTGCCTCGTCGGACGCCTCGTCTGCCAAGGAGTCGTAGCGGAGGTGCGCGACGCCGAAGTCCATCAGCTTGATGCGGGGCACCTCGCCGTGGGCGCCGAAGACCATGATGTTCTCGGGCTTGAGATCACGGTGAACGACGCCGCGGGCGTGAGCGTAGGCGAGGGCGTCGAGGATCTGGAAGCAGACGGGGAGGAGATGCTCTCCGGGCGGCGGGCTCTTGCGCCAGCTCGAGAGCTGCTGCCCGGGTACCAGTTCCATGACGAGGTAGTTGAGCCCATCGTGCCGCCCGAAGTCCCAAAGCTGCGCGATGTTGGGGTGGTCGAGGCGGGCGGCAGCACGCGCTTCGCGGAGGAAGCGCCGTTGCGTCTCTTCTTCGCTGGTCACCGCCTCTCGGATGACCTTCACGGCAACCTCGGTGCCTCCTGGCGCGCTGCCGCGATAGACGACGCCCATGCCGCCCGCACCCAGGCGCTCGGTGAGTTCGTAGGCGCCGAGCTGGGCAGGCAACGGGAGGTAGGCGGAGGTGTAGGAGCTGCTCAAGTCGGGCTCGCACGGCATGCAGATGAGGCCCGATAGATTCCCGATCTCGCCGGGGCAACAATCGGCCGCCGATGGGACTCAGCCGCGCCGCCCGAGGAAGGGAAGGCGGAACTTCACGAAGCCGCTGTAGGAGAGGGCGAGCAGCGCGGTGACGGCAGCGGGTATGCCCAGCGTAGCGCTCCCCGCACGGTGGTAGATGAGGGCTCCTGTCACGCCGCCCAGGAGGTAGCCTGCAAAGAGGATGGCGAGGAGCGTCGGCTGGTTCGCCGGAACCGACTCTCCTCGGAGGCGCCGCCCGATGGAGATGCCGAGATCTGTGACGACGCCGGTGACATGGGTCGTTCGCACCACGGCACCGCTGTAGGTGGTTGCGAGCGCATTCTGCAGGCCACAGGCGGCGGAGGCGAGATACTGCCCGTAGAGGCCGTCGTGGCGCAGCGAGAGCATGGCGAGGAAGAGCAGTGCCGACTCTACGCCAAGGGCGATGCCGTAGCGGCGGCCTAGTCGAAGGGTGGAGTCGCCAATGATGGTTCCGCTCGCGACTGCGCCCGCGAAGAAGGAGAGGATGACTGCGCTGAGGTGAGCCGCGACCGGGAGGTCCCCGCGCGATAATGCGAGCCCAGCCTGCGTGGTGACGCCGGAGATGTGAGAGATGGCCTCGTGGCTGAAGCCCATGAGCCCGACGGCATTGATGAGTCCGGCGTTCCAAGCAAGCAGTCCTGCGCCCCATCCAATCCAAGCTGGCATTCGGTTGATCACGGGAGAGGGTCCTTGGCAGGTAGCCGAGCCAACCTTGCAGGGTGGGGCACGGGCCGCAAAATCGCAGGTGCTCGCCGGGCGTTGTGCGTCACCGCACGGGTCGCATTGACCGCATCCTGAAACGGGGTACAACACCAACGCTGTTGTGGGATGAGCGGGCGATTCGACCGCTGCGCAGCCGGGGCCAAGAGAACATGCGGATCGCGCTAACCTACAACTTGCAGATTCAGGCCACGGAAGAAGAGGCGGAGTTCGACCATCCCGAGACCATCGAGGCGCTCTCCGAGGCGCTCCGGCGGCTCGGCCATGACGTCGAGACGGTGGAGGTCGGCGGCCCAGCCTCACGGCTCGTCGCGCGCCTTGAGGCGCTCAACCCCGACATGGTCTTCAACATCGCAGAGGGGCGCAACGAGCGCTTCCGCGTGGGCTTCTACCCCGGCCTCTTCTCGCAGCTCGGCATCCCCTTCACGGGCTCCGATGCACATGTCTGCACGCTCGCGCTCGACAAGCGGCTCACCAAGCTGACCTGCGCACATGTGGGCGTGCCAACGCCGCGCTGGTCCTTCGTGGATGATCTCTCCACCTGGACGCCGCCGGCCTTCGACTATCCCGTCATCGTGAAGCCCAACTTTGAGGGCAGTTCGAAGGGCATCACAGAGGAGTCGGTCGTCGAAGAGCCGGGCCTCTTGCTGGCCCGCGTCGCCGAGACGCTTCGACGCTATCCGCATGGCGTGCTCGTCGAGGAGTATGTCTCGGGGAAGGATGTCTTCGTCGACTTCCTGGAGCGCTCTTCGCCCACCACGGGCGGCGTGCTGCCTGTCGGCGAGTACCAGTATGCGCCCGCTGTCGCAGAGCGTCGCCGCCACCTCTTCTACGACTACGACCTCAAGCACCACCACCCCGGTGATGTGACGGCGCGGGTGCCCGCGCAGCTCCCCGCCTCGGTCGAGGCCGCGGTGCTGCGCCATGCCCGCATCGCCTTCGACGCACTGCGTGTGCGCGACTTCGGTCGCATCGACTTCAGGGTCACAGACAGCGGCGGCGTCTATCTGATCGATGTGGATCCGCTGCCCAGTCTCCGACCCGGCTCTGACCTCTATGTCTCCGCCGCGCAGGTTGGACTTGGAGCCGTGGAGGCCGTCCTCGACGCCATCCTCCGGAGCGCTGCCACCCGCCAGGGTTTGGCCTGGCCCGTGCCGCGCCGGACCGGCAAGCGGCCACTCCGCGTCGGTTTCACATTCAACCTCAAGCGCTCTGCGCCGCAGGCTGCCGGCGACTACGATGCCG
>CAIWGR010000182.1 GCA_903912275.1 uncultured delta proteobacterium | reverse complement strand
GTGGTGGCCTACGACCACAAGCGCGGCGAGCAGCGCGCCCCGTGGAAGCGCGACCAACGACTGGAGCTGCGGCGCGCCGAGGCGAAGGGCGACTGCGTGGACTGCCACCAGTGCGTCGCCGTGTGCCCCACCGGCATCGACATCCGCGACGGCATCCAGATGGAGTGCGTCAACTGCACCGCCTGCATCGACGCCTGCGACGCCGTGATGGAAAAGGTCGGGCGGCCGGGCGGCCTCATCCGCTACGCCTCGTCCGACGGCATCGACCACGGCCACCCCCTCCGCTTCACCCACCGGATGAAGCTCTATGCCGTCATCCTCACCGGTCTGATCGCGCTCTTCGTCTTCTTGGTGCTCACCCGGGCCGACGTGCAGGCGATCTTCCTGCGCGCGCCCGGCACGCTGTTCCAGCAAGCTGGCGAAGGCCGCATCAGCAACCTCTACACGGTGAAGGTCATCAACAAGACCCACCGCGACCTCTCGGTGCAGTTCCACCTCGACCGCGACGAGGGCAAGGTCGTCGTGCTCGGCGCGAAGGACTTCATCGTACCGGGCGACCAGCTCGCCGAGACCTCCGTGCTCGTGGAGCTCGACCCAAAACATCTCACCAGCTCCACCACCCCGCTCGCCATCGGCGTCTATGCCGACGGCAAACGCATCGAGACCGTGGAGACCGCCTTCATCGGTCCGCGAAAATAACCCATGGACGCCGCGCACAACGTAGGACGGCGCCGCCGCGCCACGGAAACTACGGCCGGAACGAGCGGAGCAGGCTTCCGGCCCACCGGGCTGCCCGCGGTGCTTCGCCGGCGGCCGGCCACATCACGGCCGCGCAGCAGCGCGACCCTCCCCATCTTGGAAGCGATCCTCCCCTGACTCTCATGAACGCCGCCGCCGCTCAGCCCCGACCTGCCTTCAACCCTTGGCCCTACGCGCTCATCGCGTTCTTCGCCGTGCTCATCACGGTGATCGCCAGCTTCGTCATCTGGTCGCTCAGCCAGGACATGGAGCTCGTCGGCAAGGATTACTACGACCAGGAGATGCGCTTCCAACAGCGCATCGATTCCACCAAACGGGCCCAGGCGTTCGGAGGCCAGGTCGCCATCGTCCATGACGCAGGCCGGATCAACGTGACGCTCCCGGCCACCCATGCCGCGAAGCATCCCGCCGGCACCATCCGGCTCTATCGCCCGAGCGATGCCAAACTCGACCAGGAGATGAAGCTCGCGGTCGATGCGACCGGCACGCAGCAGCTCGCCGTCCCCGGTCTCCGGTCCGGACTCTGGAAGGCCCGCGTGGAGTGGACCGTCGGCACCGAGGATTTCTTCCGCGACGAGACCCTCATCATCCCGTAGGCGCCACCCTGCCCCATGCTCTGGACCGCCTTCCTCCTCGGCATCGCCGGCAGCCTGCATTGCGCCGGCATGTGCGGACCGCTCGCGCTCGCGCTGCCCGCGACCGGCACCGGCACGGTCGGCTACGTCACCGGCCGCCTCGCGTACAACCTCGGCCGCCTCGCGACCTACTCGCTGCTCGGCGTGGTCTTCGGGCTCTTGGGGAAATCACTCGCGCTGATCGGCGTCCAACGCTGGCTCTCCCTCGGCGCCGGCTGCGTCATCCTCGCCGGCCTGCTTCTCTCGACCCGGACCGGCCCGGGCACGCCGATGGTGAAGGCGGTGGGGTGGCTCAAGTCCGGCTTCGGCGCGCTGTTGCGCCGCCGCACGCTGGGTTCGCTCGGCCTGATGGGACTGCTCAACGGACTGCTGCCCTGCGGCCTCGTCTATGCCGC
>CAIWGR010000181.1 GCA_903912275.1 uncultured delta proteobacterium | reverse complement strand
GCGGTGAGCACGAGCCGCCCGGCGAGCGTGCCGCCGAAGTGGCGCGCGGCGCACTCGCCGAAGGTCTCGAAGGTGCCCTGCACGATCCCCTGCGTGCCGATGTAGATCCAGGAGCCAGCGGTCATCTGGCCGAACATGGTCAAACCGGCCCGCTCGAGCTCGTTGAACTTCTCCCAGGTCGCCCAGTGCGGCACGAGGTTGGAGTTGGCGATGAGCACCTTCGGCGCCATCTCATGCGTCCGCAGAATGCCGACGGCCTTGCCCGACTGCACCAGCAGCGTCTCGTTGTTCTCGAGCGACCGGAGCGAGGCGACGATGCGGTCAAAGGCCGGCCAGTTGCGCGCAGCCTTGCCCGAACCGCCATAGACGACCAGGTCCTGCGGCCGCTCTGCCACATCGGGGTCGAGGTTGTTCATCAGCATGCGGAGAGCCGCCTCCTGCATCCAACCTTTGCATGAAATCTCGGTGCCGCGGGGTGCGCGGATAACGCGGGGCTCGCTCATAGGAATGCTCGCAACAACAAAGGAGTTCGCCGGCAGACAGCGATGCTCGCAGAAGAAAAGAGAACTAGAGCGCGTCTACGAAGTAGAACTCAAGTCGAAGATTTACCGAACCTTTGTCTCCAGTCGCCGCCGAGAATGCGATCTTCTTGATTGCGTTGCCGACGCAGGTCTCGAGGTCGCGGTTGGCCAGCGACGAGTGGCGCTTCACCGCCTCTACGGCCTTGCCCTGCTTGTTGACCGTCACCTCAAACAGCATGTCGCCAACCCGCGTGAACTGGTCTCGCCCCATATTGTCGGAGTAGCACTTCGTGATGGGCGCCGACGCTTGCTCCACGGTCGCCTTCACCTGGTCGCGGTCCGACACCGTCAACCCGTTCGCCGTCGCCGACTTGACCGTCACACGGGCCTGCCGACGGGCGCGGTCGGGATTGGCAGCGACCGTCCCGATGAGCTTGCCCTCGCTGTCGACCACAAAGACGTTGTCCGCGCCGCCGAGGTAGAGCTCGCTCTTTCCATCACCGTTGAGGTCGGCCGCGACCGCAGAAAAGATGGGGCCGGGCAGGTTGATGGTGCCGACCATGGCGGCGTTCCGCTCGATGACGACCGCGCCGTCTGCCTGACGCACGGTAAGGTCTCCGCCCAGCGCCTCGATGGGCTCGCTGCCGTTGACCCGGCCAGCCTGACCGGCCTCGTCCACACCCTGCTTCATCTCCGACGCGGGGGCCTCGCCGTCGCGCTCCACAAACTTCGCATCGGGTTCCGCATCAGGGTCGAAGAACATGTGCTTCTTCTTGCTCGTGAAGTCGCAGGCAACCTCCAACTTCCGATCCGAATCGTAGTCGTCCGCGTAGCAGTTTCCGAAGGAGTAGCCCGTGCCCGCCCACTCGAAGACCTTGGTGCCGTCGAAGCTCCAGACCTGCATCTTGTTGCCCTGACGGCAGAACATCTCCACCGTCGCATTGCTGTCGGTAAAGTCCCCCACAAAGAACTGGTCGCAGCCGCCTGTGATGCCCCACATCGGGTCGCCGTTGTCGTCGACCACGAAGGAGGGGGCGCCAGCGCCCACGAATTCATCCCGCTTGTCGCCGTCGATGTCGTCAATCCAGAACCAGGACTGGGCGCTGCCGGCCCGCGCGCGGCGGTCGTGATGAAAGGCCCGGAAGACCTTGTTGTCTGCGCCGATGAAGACAATGCCGCGGTCCGACGCTGCAACCACCAGCGGTTGGTCGGACGTTCCGACCTGCGCAAGGTGAAAGATGTGACCCGTCGCTGCAGCCGCGGGAGCCGCCTGCATCAGCGACGAGGCGCCCCAGACCATGGCAAAGAGTCCTGCAATCCCAATGTTTCGTGCCATCTCGAACTCCCGAACAGATGAAGAGGCCGCCGCCTCCAATGGACGCGACCCTTTACGAACCGACACCGCGCGGTGTCAACGAATCCGCTCGACGCAGACGCGCTACGAACACCAATGTTCGTTGCAGCCAGATGCGCCTCTCTGTTAGCCAACTGCCAACCAGCTTTGCTCCTGCCCCTCCGGAACTCATGGCCGTCGCAGCCCTCGTCGACGAACTCCGTGCCTGCCTCTCACCCGAGGCCACCGTGACCGACTCCGCGACGGCGAAGTTGCTCTATGCGCGCGACGCCTGGCCGCGCCTCTCATTGCAAGCGAGGGCGGGGCAAAGGGCCATCTCGCCACCCGACCTCGTCGTGCACGCCGGCACGGTCGCCGATGTGGTCGAGGTCGTCCGCGCCGCCGGCCGCCACAGCCTGCCAGTGGTCCCCTTCGGCGCCGGCTCCGGGGTCTGCGGCGCTGCCGTTCCTATCCGCGGCGGCGTTTCGCTCGATACCAAGCGGCTCCTCGACCTCGACCTCTCGCGCGCTGCCGACGGACTCATCTGCGTCGGTGCAGGCTGGATTGGCCAGCGCCTCGAGCACGAACTGCAGCGCCATGGCCTTACGCTCGGCCACTTCCCCTCCTCCATCGGCTGCAGCACCATCGGCGGCTATCTCGCCACCCGCTCCGCCGGCCAGTACTCCACCCGCTTCGGCAAAATCGAAGACATGGTCGTCAGCCTCCGCTTCGTCGATGGCGAGGGGCAGCTTCGCCACACCACCGAAGGCCCGCTCGACACCACCCAGCTGCTTGTCGGCTCCGAAGGCATGCTCGGCGTCATCGTCGACGCCTGGCTCCGGGTCGAACCAGCCGCCTCGTCGGGCCGCCTCTTCCGCGGCTACTGGTGCGCCTCGGTTTCGCAGGGGCTCGAAGCCATGCGTCGCGCCCTTCAGGCCGGCCACCAGCCCGCGGTCTTCCGCCTCTACGATCCCTTCGACAGCTTCATCTCCGGCGCCCGCAAGGCAGAGGAGGGCGAACTGCTGCTCCCGACCGACCTCCAGCACTGGCCGCGAAAGAAGGCGCCGAGTTGGCTACCCGCAGGGCTGTCGACCGCCGAGCTCAAGCCCCGCCTCATGACAGTCGCCAACGAACTGCTCGCACGCCGGCCCAGCGCCACGCATTGGCTCAACCATCTTGCCGGCAAGGCTGCCTCGGGCTGTCTGCTGATTGCCGGCGTCGAGGAGGGCTCCGAAGCAGATGCCGCGCTCCTCGGCCAGGCGCTCTTCGACGATCTCAGCGCTACCCTCGAAGACCTCGGCCCTGCGCCGGGGCAGTATTGGTTCGCCCACCGCCACGATGTCTCCTTCAAGATGGCCCCCATCCTGGCCTCCGGCATGTTCGTCGACACGATGGAGGTCAGCGCGCCCTGGCACCGGGTCGCCGCCCTCTACGACGCAGTCCATCATGCTGTGGAGAACGAGGCCTTCGTCATGGCCCACTTCTCGCACGCCTACACCTCGGGCTGCTCCATCTACTTCACCTTTGCGGGCTTCGGCGCCGACGAGAGCGACTGCCTCGCCCGCTACGACCGGGTCTGGAAGGCGGGGCTCTCCGCCGTCGCCGCCTTCGGTGCTGCCACCACCCATCATCACGGCGTCGGCCTGCTCAAGGCGCCCTGGCTCAACCACGACCAGCCCGGCGGAGCGCCGCTCTTCGCTGCAGCCCGTCGCGAGCTCGACCCGGCGGGGCTGCTCAATCCCGGCAAGCTCTGGGAGGTGGCGCCATGAGCGACCGTTGGCAGGCCGCTCTCGCCGCGGCTCCCGCACATCGCCCGTGGCCCGTCGCCATCGGGCGCCCCGCCATCTTTGTGCCGGCCTCGCTCGAAGGTCTCGCCGTCGAACTTCAGCGGGCGCCCGAATCAACCCTGCTCCCGCTCGGCGGCGGCACCAACGGCCTCGCTGCCACGAAGCCCGACGCGCTCTATCTCCTCGATGGCCTCCTCGAACCGGCCTCGGTGGACGAGACCTCCGCGACCCTCGACCTTCCGGCCTCCATGACCTGGGGCGCTGCGCAGGCCATCGCCGTCGCCTACGGACTGACCCTCACCGACATCCCCGACGCCTTCGCAGATGCCACCATCGGCGGCACGCTCGCCCGCCAGCCTTGGCAGCCGACGCTCCATCACAGCGCGACAGCCCGTGCCCGCTGCATCGGACTCTCTGCCATGCTCACCACCGGCGCGCGGTACCAGTACAAGACCGCCTCCCGCACCGCGAGCGGCCCCGACCTCCGCACCCACTTCCTCGGCCGTGCCGGCACAACAGGCCCCATCCTTCGCGCCACCATCGAGGCCAGCCGCGAAGCCCATCTGCCGCACGACCTCTCGCTCCCGCTCACCGCCGCCTCACTCCAAGATGTTATCGGTCTGCAGCGTCGGTTCGGTCGCGCACTCCGCCTCCTGCCCACGCCCGCTGCCGCCACGCTCCGCCTCCGTCTGCGAGGCGACCGACCCGAGACTGCGCTCCTCCACGACGCGCTCGCTTCGCTCGGCGCGGAGCCCACTGCGCGGCTCACCAACGAACGACCCGCGGCAGACCGCTGGCTCACGCTCCCCTTCGCCGAGGCCTGCGCGCTCATCGAGGCCAGCGCCGACCTCTTCTGCCTCGCGCTTGGCCCCACCCATCTCACCGTCGGACTGCGCAAGTCGCACCCGCCACTCCCCTTCTTCAACCACGAACTCATCCGCGAAGGGCTGCTCGGCGCCGGCTTTGCCCACCACTCCGAGGTCTCGCCGTGACGATCGCACCCGCGCACCAGCAGACCATCCTCGGCTGCTCGCTCTGCCCGCGCCTCTGCCACCATGTCTGTCCGGCAGCGCACGGCGCCGGCTCCGAAGAGGGCACCGCCTGGGGCCTCATGACCATCGTGGCAGCCATCGACGAAGGCCTGCTCCCTGCCTCGCAGGAGACCGCCGAGGCGCTCTACCGCTGCACCGACTGCGGCCGCTGCACCGCCTTCTGCAAACATGGCAACGAGGTTGGCGCAGTGCTGACAGCCGCGCGCACTGAGGCCGTCTCAAGCGGCCACGCCCCCGAGGCGGTCGCGGCGCTCGAGTTCGAGTTGGAGGGCTTTCTGTCGGACGAGGAGCAGGCCCGCGCCGACCACCTCCGTGCCCGCCACGGCGCGGATGGCGCGACAGCCCTCCTCGCCGGCGCGCACTGGCTCGAGAGCGACGAATCCGCAGCGCGGCTCGATCAGCTCATGCTTCTGCTCAAAGCGCTCGCCGCCGCCCCCTTCGGACTCCTCTTCGAGGGTACGGATGGCTCCTCCGGAGCAACCGCGCGGCGCGCCGGTTTCGCGGAGCTCGCCGACCGGCAGGCGGCGGAGTTGGCGACGCTGGCGACCAACCGTTCGTTGCTCATCTTCGAGTGTCCCGATGCAGCCGCTGCGCTGGGCACCAAGGCGGTGCACCTCACCCGATTCCTCGCAGAGCGGGCCGACGGCGTCGCCGCTCAATGCACCGGCCTTGCGCCCGTCACCATCAAGCTCCACGGCGGCTGCCGCGAGAGGCGGGTCGTCAACCTCACGAACGACGAGACGCTCCTCCTCGCCGCAACTGGTCTCACCGCCGAGCCCCTCCTCGATCTCCGAGGAGAGCCTGAGTGCTGCGG
>CAIWGR010000180.1 GCA_903912275.1 uncultured delta proteobacterium | reverse complement strand
TTCTTGCGCGCATGGTCGGCGCGGGTCCGGATCTCTTCGAGTTTGAGCTCGTGGTAGGGCTCCTTGCGGGCATCGAGGACCCAGGTCCAGGTCACATCGCTGGTCGGAAAGACGACGTCTCCGTCTTTCACGGTTGCCTCGCCGACGAGTGAGCCATCGACGCGATAGAGGAGCAGTTTTCCGTCAGCCATGATGATTGCCTCAAAGGGGTAGGCCGCAGCGGGCCGTTCAGATTCAAGTTGGCGTGCTAGGCGAAACGGCGCTCGCTCGCGACCCATTCACGCGGGGTCGGGAGCAGGGTGCCCTCTTCGATGAAGTAGATTACAGGCGGTAGCGCGCGTTGCGCGGCCTCTTGGTGGCTGAATGCTGCCTCTGCGAAGGCGGCTGCGCCATCGCGGTTGAGCGGTGCGACAAAGAGGTGGTCGGGCGACGCAGCGGCCAACATCAAGCCGTGACGGGCCCGGTCGAAGAGGTGGGTTGCCAGGATGGTGAGCCGTGCAGCGTCTGCGCCGTCGCCGTGGAAGGCACGCTCCATGGGGTAGCCCGCGCCCTCTTCCGGCCGGAAATCTGCGCGGGTGCGGTGAAGCAGCATGGAGGCCGCCGCCCGCTCGACGCGCTCCGGGTGAACGGTCCATTCTTCGCGGAGGCGCTCTGTGATGGCGAACCGGCGGTCGCGGCCCTCGAAGACGAAGTAGAGCGTGTGGTGGTCGTTGAGCTTCCAGGCAACCAGCGGCTCGCCCGCAATCTCTGCATATCCGCGACCGAAGGCCGACGTATCGAGCAGGCTCGTGATGGAGGCCGCGGCCGAGACGAAGTCGAACTTGGAGGCGGCCGGCAGGCAGGGTGCGGCGAGGGCAAAGGCCGCACCACGGAGGAAGGCGCCGTCGTCACTGCCGTCGAGCTGCTCGTCGAGCCACGAGGCAGCCACCCGCTTGCGCGCCTTCGGCTGTTCGTCGGACCAGAGGTCGACCGCGCCGTCGACGGCTGCCCAGCAGAGACCGTTGGCAGTGAGCAGGGCGCCGCGCTCGGCAGACAACTTCATGCCGAGAACTGCGACAGTGCGGCGCGCATCCGGCGGAGCGTCTCCGCCTGACCGACCACCGCGATGGTCTCGTAAATCGGCGGGCTGACGGCGTCGCCCGTGAGCGCGATGCGGACGGGCTGCGCGAGCTTTCCGAGGCCGAGGCCGGAGCTCTCGAGCACGCCCTTCACGGCCGCCTCGATATCGGCAGGCTCGAAGCTTGAGAGCGCTTCGAGCGCAGCGATGAGCTGCTCAAATCCAGCCTTCGATGAGGCCGACATCCACTTCTTCACCGCAGCCTCCGCGTAGGAAGCGGGGGCCTGCCAGGCGAAGAGTGCGCCGTCGGCCAGCTGCACGAGGTTCAAAGAGCGCTCACGAAGCGCCTCGACCAGCATGAGGAACTTGGCGTCGACCTCGGTCTCCACGCCGCGCGCCTTGAGGAAGGGCAGCGTACGCTCGGCGAGCGTCTGTGTGGAGAGCCGCTTCATCCACTGGGTGTTGACCCACGACATCTTGTCTTCATCGTAGCGGCCTGAGCCGCGGTTGACGTCGATGACGTCGAACTTCTCGATGAGCTCGTCGTAGGAGAAGATCTCCTGGTCACCATGCGACCAGCCGAGCCGCGCGATGTAGTTCACCACCGCCTCGGCGAGGTAGCCCTGGTCGCGGTAGTGCTGGACCGAAGCGGAGCCCTTGCGCTTGGAGAGGCCGTCGACGAGCGGCAGGTGGCCAAACTCCGGCGGGTTGTGGCCGAGCGCCTTGTAGAGCTGGTACTGGCGGAAGGTGTTGCTCATGTGGTCCTGGCCGCGGACAACATGGGTGACCCCCATGAAGGAGTCGTCGCAGACCACCACAAAGTTGTAGGTCGGGGTGCCGTCGGAGCGGACGATGATGAGGTCGTCGAGCTCCTCGTGGTTGACCGTCACGTCGCCGAGGACAAGGTCGTGGACGGTGGTCTCGCCGGTCTGCGGCATCTTGAAGCGGACGGTGAAGGCTGCGTCGCCCTCGGGGGCGTCGGTCCGGTCGCGCCAACGGGCGTCATACTTCGGGGGGCGGCCCTCGGCGATGGCGGTCTCGCGCATCGTCACGAGCTCCTCCGCGGTGCAGTAGCACTTGTAGGCAAGGCCGCGGTCGAGGAGGTCATGCGCCAGCCGGACGTGCTCGTCGCGGCGCGAGGACTGGATGACCATGTCTTCGTCGTGATGGATGCCCAGCCATTCGAGCCCCTCGATGATGGCATGCATGGACTGCTCGGTGGAGCGCTCGAGGTCGGTATCTTCGATGCGGAGCAGGAGCTTGCCGCCCGTGTGCTTGGCATAGAGGAAGTTGAAGAGCGCCGTCCGAGCGCCGCCGATGTGGAGATAGCCGGTCGGGCTGGGGGCAAAACGGAGGCGGATCGACATGGGGGATGGCTCGCAAGACGGGCGCAAATCGGGCGCAGATTCAAGGTGCGGCGCTGTTACCACTGGCCTCTCGGAGCGTCAACGCGCCGTCAGGTCGCGCAGTGGCCGGTGTCGCAGCTGTCGGCGCGCTTGAGGCGGGGCAGGAAGGGGCGCAGGTTCATGAAGCCCCAGTATCCCATCTGCATCGCCAGCCCTGCTCCGGGAAGCGCCGCGAGCCGGACTGCAAAGCCGAAGGCGGGGATGCGCTTCCAGATTTCCACGAAGGCCAGCGGCCCCGTGTAGATGGTGCCGGAGGCGTCCTTGGCGTGGAAGCGTCGGTTCACCTCCTTGGCATCGAG